>DATGYF010000800.1:0-2654 GCA_035298145.1 Terriglobales bacterium
GGCGGATCGTTCGACCTGGCAACATGGAGTGGAACCGGGGGCATGCCTTATACCGTGTCCGCCAACGCCGGCGTCCTCAGTTCAACACTGCCAGGTGGCAGCATCTACTGACACCGCATTTCATGAAGGCCGGGTGCGCCACACATTCGCGTACTTTGCGAATGGGTGGGCGATGCCTGCGTCATCTCGCTCCCCACGTTCTAATTGATCTTGCCCGCGGCCGGACCAACGGCAGTGGCCTGCTTGGTCCTGGGGTCAATCCCGATGAGCGCTACCCCGCCCACTCCCTCGCGGCTGGCGGTAACCACGTGGCCGCGAGCCTTCAAGTCGGCCTGCACTGCTTCGGGGAGGGTGTTGGGCACAGAGAGGCTGCCCAGGCTGGCACGGTCCTGACCGAAGGAGCCGATGAAGTGCGTGGTGGAGAAGCGCGGCGCCTTAAACGCCTCCTCGGGACCCATTCCGAATTCCACATAGTTGAGTATGACCTGGATAGCTGCCTGATCCTGCTGGTCGCCGCCCGCTACCGAAATCGCCATCACGGGTTGGTTGTCATGGAAAAGCAGAGTGGGGCTCAGCGTAATTCGCGGCCGCTTGCCGGGCTGGATAACGTTCGGAGTTCCCGCAAATGTATTCAGGCTGGTGAGGCGGCTTCCGTGAATAATGCCCGTGCGTCCGGCCACGCCCGCTGTGCTTGACAGGCCGCTGGGAGTGGCCGCGATTACGTTCCCAAACTTGTCCGTCACGCACATGACGGTGGTTCCGCCATGCCAGGGTCCGGTGATGGTGGGCGACTTGGTCGGTTTCATATGGTAGGGATCGCCCGGCCGGAGCTCGGGAGATGCCTTTTTTGGGTCGATCAGCTTGCGCCGCATCTCGGTGTACTGATCGGAAAGCAACTGCTGCATCGGCACCTTCACAAAGTTCGGATCGCCGTAATACTCGTCGCGATCCGCCAGCGCCAGCTTCTCCGCTTCAATCACCGTGTGGATGTAGTCCGCCGAATTGAAGCCCATCTTCTTCAGGTCGAAGCCTTCCAGCAGGCGCAGCGTCTGTGAGAGATAAGGACCCTGCGTCAACGGACCGGCCTTATATACCGTGTAGCCACGGTACGTGGTTTTGAGCGGATCCACCACGGGAGTTTTGTGCGCAGCCAAATCTGCCTTGCGAAGAAAACCTCCCTTTTCCATATACCAGGCTTCCAGGGCGTCGGCGATGTCGCCGCGGTAGAAACGGTCAGAGACAGCTTGCAGCTTCTGCTGCCGCGTACCTTTCGCGGCCTTTTCGGACTCGACCAATTTGCGAAAGGTCACGGCCATGTCCGCCTGCCAGTTCACACCGGTTTCGATTCTCTTCTCGCTGCCGGTGTCGATATACCAACTGGGGCCGCCAGCGTCCAGAATGGCCAACGTCGGCTGCACGACCTCCTCGAAACTTTTGGTTCCGTAAAGTTTCAATAGGGTGATGATCGCATCGATGGTGCCAGGCACGGCGGCCGCTTTCACATCACCGTCCGGGATTCCGTGCTCCATGTACCATGCGATCGCTTTGGGATCGCGAGGGGCTTCTCCTTGCCCCTCCAGCAGCTTCACGTTTTTCTGGTCGGCGCTGTAAACCAGAATGGGGACCTCTCCTCCTACGCAGAATGCGCCTACATAGGTTACGGACAGTGCCAGCAGAGTGGCGGCGCCTGCGTCGGCGGCGTTTCCGCCGTGTTCCAGAATCGTGATGCCGGCCGCAGTGGCGGCAGGCCTGCCGGAAACAACCACGCCCTGGCTGCTGGCGGCGACACTCGGTCCGCGCGGGCTGACCGGCGTTTTGGTGGCCTGGGGCCCAGCGAAGGGCGCGTGTAAAAGGAGGGAAACGAATGACATCCAAATGATCTTGCGCATAAGAGGTCAACTCGGTTGAAGTGGCCGGCATCCGTTGCCGGGCATGTCATCAAGGCTACATCAACTCTCTTATTCCGCGCTGCCTCCGCCGTCCCCGCCGGTCGCAGCGCGACCGGAGCGCTATCTCGACGAGAAGATCCTCGGATTTTCCAACCGCTGGTACAAACCGTTCAGCGTTCTCACCAGTTTGCGCCGTTTGCCGACCCGGTTAATGAGTGAAATGGCGATTTTGCAACAGTTATCCTATCGGCGGTACTCTTGCGTGATGCGACCCCTTCGGTATTCCATCAACGTCACATTGGACGGGTGCTGCGATCATCGTGCAATACCCGCGGACGAAGACTTGCATCGTCACGCCATCGAGAACCTCGACCAGGCCGATGCCCTCCTCTTTGGCCGGGTGACTTACGAAATGATGGAGGCAGCGTTCCGGCCGTCGGCGCGGGCGGGCGCGAGGCCTGATTGGATGGAACCCTTCGCCCGGACGATCGACGCGGCAAAGAAGTACGTCGTGTCGAGCACCCTGGACCGGGTCGATTGGAACGCGGAGCTCGTGCGCGGGGATCTGGGGAAGGCCATTCAGCAGCTCAAGCGAAAGTCGGGTAAGGGACTGTTGGTGGGAGGCGTGAAGCTCCCGCTGGCGTTGGTGGAGCTGGGATTGATCGATGAGTACGAGTTCGTGGTGCAGCCCAGGCTAGCGGGCCATGGGCCGACGTTGTTCGCGGGGCTATCGAAGCGTGTCGACTTGAGGCTCGTGAGCCGGCT
>DATGYF010000801.1:0-3170 GCA_035298145.1 Terriglobales bacterium
AAGAGCGTGGTCCGGGCTTCGTACGGCATGTTCTACGACCATCCGCTGCTAGGGCTGGCTTTCGATTCCGACGTGGCCGATGGATCCCAGGCACCCCAACTGGTTCTGACTCCGGGAGCACCCGGCGGATGCAACGCGACCCTTTCAAACCTGAATGCCACGAATGCTTTTCAGGGATTGCTGGGCTGCCTGCCGGCGCCGTTCAACTACCTGGCCAACCAGCAGCGTTTCAATCCCACGCCGAACGCGCCCTCTATCTTTGTGGGACAGGCGTTCTTGAATCCCGCCGCGCCCGTACCGCTGTCATTTTTGCCTTTCAGTTTTCCCACGGCGAAGAACTTTCAATACGCCGTATCGCACCAGGCCAATCTGACTTTTGAGCAGGATCTCGGTCATGACCTTTCATTCAGCCTGGCTTACAACTTCAATGGCGGACGTCACCTGAACCGGCCGATCAACGCCAACGCGGTGAAACCGGGGCCGCTGCTGGCCAACTGGCAGGTCGCGCTGGGCGATCCCACGTCGGGCGCTTCCACGCTGGGTCCGGAAGGGGTGGGCGCGGCGGGAAATCCTTGCGGATTCAACGGCAGCGGGCAGCCCTGGGTGGCGGCGGCGCTGGCAAATTTCTTCCGTCCGTCGGGACTGAATCCCGCGCTGGGCCAGGCTTTGCTGCTCTCACCCGCGGCTGGTTGCGTGGGACTGGCGCAGCAGATCATCGCGGCCGATGGTCTGAGCGCGGCGTGCGATCCCACCACGCTGAGCGGTTGCGTACCCTTCAGCGATACGCCGGCTAATTTTTCCAGCGGCAGCTCGGTGTATCACGGCCTGACCGCCAACCTGCGCAAACGTTTCGGGCAGCACTACGAATTCCTGGCATCCTATACCTGGTCGCATACCATCGACGACTCCACCGATCTGCAATCCCCGCTCGAACCCCAGAACAACTACAACCTGGCGGCCGAGCGCTCGAACTCAGCCTTTGACCAGCGGCATCGCTTTGTGTTGAGCGGTATGTATCAGAGCGGGACCCTCGGCGGCAGTGGTTTCGCCAGCAAGTTTTTCTCCGGCTGGACGATTGCGCCCATTTTTGAGATGGCCTCGGGGCGTCCGTTCAACATCATCACCGGAGACGATCGTAACTTTGACTTCAGCACCCCTACCGACCGGCCGAACACGGCGGCGGCAGGCGCCACGAACAGCTGCGGCGATACCGCGGCCCCGTCAAAATTCTCCCCCACGGGATACCTGATACCGGCATGCTTTCTGAATGGCACGCTCGACGGCAACCTCGGCCGGAATGCCGGCACCAGGCCTTACAACGTCTTCACCGATATGCGGATCTCCAAGCGGATTCCCATCGGTGACCGCATCGCGCTCGAAGGCATTGTGGATGCCTTCAACTACATCAACCGCTTCAACGTTGCGGATGTGAACCCGCTGTGGAACAGCGGACAGACGGCCACGGCTGCATTCGATCCGCGGCAACTGCAGTTCGCTCTGAAGCTGACCTGGTAAGAACACGTGGGGACAGCCGCCCTCGGCCGTCCGGTCGAGCGGAGCTCGACAGATTTTTTTCGTCGGACATAGCGGAGCTTCGCTCCGCTGGACAGCCGAGGACGGCTGTCCCCACGTACCCTCTGCTACACTAATTTTCTATTCTTGGCGTTTGCCGGAGACTCCTTTACATGTCTGAAACTCATGCACCCACGGCGCGCACTCGTGTGGTCCGCGAGGCCCATCGTGGGATTTACGAGCGCGCGGCGGCTTACGAAATTCTGGATGAAGGCTTTATCTGCCACGTCGGCTTTGTGCTGGACGGCCAGCCGTTCGTGATTCCGACTGCCTACGGACGATCGGGTGACAACCTCTACATCCACGGCTCGGCAGCCAGCCGGATGCTGCGCAATCTCGACAAGGGCGTGGCGGTGTGCATCACGGTCACTTTGCTCGAAGGGCTGGTGCTGGCGCGATCGATCTTCAATCACTCCATGAATTACCGGTCGGTGGTGGTGCTGGGCACGGCGGTAGCGGTACGGGATGCAAGAGAAAAGCTGGAAGCATTGCGCCTGCTATCGGAGCATATTTTGCCCGGGCGGTGGGCAGAGTCACGTCCGCCCAACGAAAAAGAACTCAAGCAGACGCTGGTGCTGCGGCTGCCGATCGAAGAATTCTCGGCAAAAGTGCGCCAGGGCCCGCCGATTGATGACGAGGAAGATTGCTCGTTTCCGACCTGGGCCGGCGTGATTCCGTTGGCCATGGTCCCGGGCGCGCCGATCAATGACCCCAGGCTGGACCCGAAGACGCCGGTACCGGAGTATGCGCGGAAGTATTCGCGGAAAAGATAGCGTCGTTGGCCATTGGCCGTTGGCAAGACAACATCAGCCACGGATTTCACGGATTCCCACGGATAAGGGAACCAGAAAAAAGATCTTGATCCGTGAAAATCCGTGATATCCGTGGCCCGTTTTGATCTTGGCCAACCACCAATGGCCAACGACCAACGACGCTTCTTACTTTCCATTCAACCAATCGGCGTATGCCTGGAACGAATACGGGCGTCCCAGAAAGTCGCGCACCAGGTCCGCGGCTGGTTTGGTACCGCTGGCACCCAGAACCGTCGTGCGGTATTTGCCCGCTACTTCGGGATTGAGCAATCCGTCTTTCTTAAATTCCGTAAACATGTCTTTCGCAATCACCAGCGACCACATGTAGGTGTAGTAAACCGCGGAGTAGTTGTTGAGGTGGCCAAACGCCGTATGCATGTGCGTGCCTTCTACATACTTGAAGGGCGTATAGCGCTCCTGCAACCGGGCCACCAGTTTGTCGGTATCGAGTCCTTGCGGGTCGCGGTTATAGAAGTCGAGGCTGATGGCGGCGTAGAACATCTGGGTGCGCACGTTGAGGGCGCGGCCGAAGTCATCGGCGGCCCGCGCCTTCTCCGCCAGTGCCGCGGGAATGGGTTCGTTGGTTTTGTAGTGGCGGGCGAAGAGTTTCAAAATTGCGGGGTCTTTCGGCCATTCTTCGAACATCTGTGACGGGGCTTCGATGAAATCATTTTCCAGGTCACCCATGGCCCATTTCGTGTTTCCTTTCATGATGCCGTGGATCAGGTGTCCGAACTCGTGGAAGAAAGTGATGACATCATCACGTTCCATGAGCCCGGGTCCGCC
>DATGYF010000802.1:0-6036 GCA_035298145.1 Terriglobales bacterium
GGACATGACCAAGGCGCGGCAGGAGTCGGAGCAATGGGCCTCGACCGAATACGCCGAAGCGCTGGCCAAAGGCGACGCGATTACTCCGGAGGAGCGGCAAAAGGTCATCGATCAGATGGCGCGCTACACCGGCTTGAGTAAAGAAGTTCTCGACCAGGCCAACCTGCGTATCGACGTGCCGAAGTTTACTCATTATCTGCTGCTTGATCAGAAACTGCGCGTGGGCCGCCTGGACGGCCGTTTCACCGGACCCGATCCGAGCGGACTGCTGGACACGCCGTTTTACGATCCCACTGAATCCGCGATATTGCCGCCTTTCACCTCAGCTTTCAACAATTACGTTCGTACAGAACTGGGCTACAAGACCGATATGCCCTACCAGGTATTTCCCGCCGACCAGAACTTCTTTGAGAATTCCTGGAACTGGGGATCGGGCATCACCGGATTCCCGGACACGGCCACGGCGCTGCGCCAGGCGATCGTGAAAAATCCCTACCTGAAAGTTCTGGTGATGGAAGGCCTCTACGACCTGGCGACTCCGTTTTACGCCGCTGACTACACTATCGATCACCTGAATCTGGGGCCGCAGTACAGAAAGAATATTTCCTTCGCCACTTACGATGCAGGACACATGGTGTATCTGCCCGCCGACGGCCTGAAGAAAATGAAGGCCGACGAAGCTGGATTCATGGATAGAGCATTGGCAGGAAACTAACTGTCATCAAGACTGTCATGCTGAGCGGAGTCCGACCGGTCGCTTGCGACCGGTCAGACGGAGTCGAAGCACCGCTATACCACGAATTGAGTGCGCCGAAGCGCCGAACGAGCTTGAGACGTGCGTGGAATACATAGGGGTCCTTTGACTTCGAATTGCGTTTCGCAAGCGAAACGCAATTCTTCGCTCAACATGACAGAGGTTGGCGTTTGTGCCAGACGGTCGCCTGCTCATACGAGTTGGCAACCTGCAGGACCCGGGCTTCTCCCCAGTGTGGTCCGATGATCTGCAGGCCGATGGGCAATCCGGCTTCGGTGAACCCGCATGGCAGGGAAATCGCCGGCAGTCCCCAGACGTTGATCGGGCGCGTGTTGCGCAGCAGGAGCAGTTCTCGCGGCCGGAGAAGATCGGTATTTTCTTTTAGTTCCGCGATCGCGGGCGCCGGAATCGGCGTAGTGGGAGTGACCAGTACATCCACGTTCGCAAAAACTGCCGCGATGTCGCGGCGCGCCTGTTCCAGTTCAGCGCGGCATCGCAGCAGGACATCCGGGCTCACATTCTGGCCGGTGCGAATCCGGCGCAGGGTTTCCGGCTGGTAGAGTTCCGGGCTGCGAGCGACGAAGCCGGCATGGAAGGCGTACGACTCCGCGCTTTGCAGGGTGCGGTCGGTGGGGACCTGCAATTCTATCTCGCGGATTTCGGCGCCCATCGCTGCCAGGCCTGCAATCGCGTGATAAATCGCGGAGGCCACCTCGGCATCCAGATTGTCAAAGAAGAATTCCTTCGGCACGCCGATGCGCAGCGGATGGAGCTTTGTTCCCAGTCCCGCCACATAGTCTTCAACCGGAGCATTCACGCTGGCCTTGTCCGCAGCGTCGTAGCCGGCAATTGCGGCGAAAATGACGGCCACGTCCGCTACCGTACGTCCGATCGGCCCCACGTGATCGAGGGAAACTGAAAGCGGAATCACGCCCCGGGTGCTGACCCTTCCGTAAGTTGGCTTCAGGCCGACCATGCCACATAGCGCTGCGGGCTCCCGGACCGAGCCTGCAGTGTCGGTGCCGATCGCGCCGTAACCCAGCCCGGCGGCGACTGCGGTGGCTGAGCCTCCCGAGGAACCGCCGGGGATGTGCTCCGGATTCCACGCGTTTCGCACTTCGCCGAAAGCGCTGATCATGGAACTGCCGCCATAGGCAAATTCGTGCAGATTCTGTTTTCCCAGAAGCACCGCGCCGGCAGCCTTCAGGCGGCGAACAACTTCCGCGTCGTCCCTGGGGATGCGGTCTTTGAAAACGAAACTGGCGGCGGTGGTGCGCACCCCAGAGGTGTCGATCAAGTCCTTGAGGGCGAGCGGAATGCCGTGCAGCGGTCCGCGCCAGTCACCCCGTCGTATCTCGGCTTCGGCTTGGCGAGCCTGCGCCAGGGCCGATTCCGCCGTGACCGTAATGAACGCATTCAGCCTGGGATTGAGTTTTTCAATGCGCGCCAGGCAGGCGGTCGTGAGCTCGACCGGTGAGACTGAGCCCTGGCGCAGCAACTCGCTGGTTTGCAGAATGGATTGCGGCAAGCGATGCTTTCCTCGTTGTGCGGAAATATTATCCTTTAAGTGGAACCACGTAGGCCCGGACGCCTCGCCCGGGCGGGTGAGGACACCCCGCCCATACGTGGGCGGCGGGCGATGGCTTGGCCGGGTTCCGAAAAGTCTATAATCACACCGTTATTTAACATTCCACTTCCGGTGGAGGTCTAAAATAACGCCATGGCACAGATGACTGCGACTCCGGCCGGCACGCAAGGGTTTTTTGTCGATGGCAAATGGATCGAAGAAGGCGACCCGGTCGAGATCCGGTCACCGTATGACGGCAGCGGGATCGCTTCTGTCTTCCAGGGCAGGCGGGAACACGCCGAGGCCGCGATTGCAGCTGCGGTGAAGGCTTTCGGGACCACCCGGCGGCTTCCGGCTTTCGAGCGCCAGCGCGTGCTGCGGCGGGTGTCGGAGAACATCTACGAGCGCAAGCAGGAATTTGCCCGCACCATGGCACAAGAGTCGGGCAAGCCGATCAAGGCCGCGCGCACCGAGGTCGAGCGTGCCATCTTTACCTTTAACGTTGCCGCCGAGGAGAGCACGCGGATTTACGGCGAGTACCTGCCTCTCGACTGGCAGGAGTTTACTGCCGGCCGCTGGGGCATCGTGCGCCGCTTTCCCCTGGGACCGATTGCCGGAATCACTCCCTTTAATTTCCCCCTGAATCTGGTGTCACACAAGGTTGCGCCCGCCATTGCCGCCGGTTGCCCCTTGGTCCTGAAACCCGCGCCCCAGACTCCTCTGACCGCGTTGCTGCTGGCAGAAGCGGTGCAACAGGCGGGCTGGCCGGACGGCGGATTGAATGTGCTTCCTCTTTCAAACGACGATGCGGGACTGCTGGTCACCGATGAGCGCATCAAGTTGATCAGTTTCACCGGCAGCGCGGCTGTGGGCTGGCAGATCAAGAAAAATTGCGGGAAGAAGAAAGTCGTCCTTGAACTTGGGGGCAACGCCGGGGTAATCGTGCACAGCGACGCCGATCTGGCATATGCCGCTGACCGTTGCGTGGTGGGCGGCTTTTCCTACGCCGGTCAGACCTGCATTTCGGTACAGCGCATTCTGGTGGAGCGCTCCGCCTTTGCCAGGTTCACGGACCATTTGCTGGAGGGCGTGAAGAACCTGAAGACGGGAGATCCGCTGGATGATTCCACCGACCTGGGGCCGCTGATCCGCGAGAGCGATGCGGTCCGCGCCAGTGACTGGATTCAGGAGGCGGTGCGAGGCGGGGCCCGCCTGCTGTGCGGGGGACAGCGCCATGGGTCAGTGCTCGAGCCCACCGTTCTCACCGGCACCCGCCCGGAAATGAAAGTAAATTGCCAGGAAATATTCGCTCCGGTGGTCACGGTTGAGCCGTATGACGACTTCAATCAGGCCCTGAAGCAGATCAACAATTCTCCCTACGGCCTGCAGGCGGGACTGTTCACCCGCGACGCCAAGCTGATCTTCAATGCCTACGAAGAACTGGAAGTCGGCGGGCTGATTGCCGGAGATGTGCCCGCGTTCCGCATCGACCACATGCCCTATGGCGGGGTCAAAGACTCCGGACTCGGCCGCGAGGGGTTGCGCTACGCCATCGAAGAAATGACCGAACCCAAACTGCTGGTGATGAATCTCAAGTAGATCGTGCAGCCCGCGGTACGTTAGCGCACGAAGCCACAGATCGATTTCGCAGAAGCGAACTTTTCCCCACGGCGGGAATTCCGATTGTGCATCCACAATCTTTGGCCTGCTATAATCTCCAGTTTTATTGCTGGCCAGGTTTGCGGCTTAATGCCGCTACGCTTAACGTTGCACCAACCGGTCGCCTGTCATGGGGCGCCGAGGCACGAAACGCCCTCTTTCGATGCAGATCTTTCATCGCAGCACGAACACACTCTCGCGAGCGACGATCTATGGCGCCATATTCGTCGTAGCGGCGTTGTTCTGGGCGGCGGCGGAGATTCAGCGCTCGCCCTACGTGACGTACGCCGGAGTGCGCCGGCCGCAGCCGGTGCCGTTCAGCCATCAGCACCACGTGGCTGGATTGGGAATCGATTGCCGTTACTGCCATACCTCGGTCGAAACTTCTGCTTTCGCGGGTATTCCGCCAACCAAGACCTGCATGAACTGCCACGCGCAAATCTGGACCAACGCAGCCCTGCTCGAGCCGGTGCGCGAGAGTTACCGGAGCGGGAAGTCGCTGGTCTGGACCCGGGTCAACGATTTACCCGACTTCGCCTATTTCAATCACAGCATTCATATCAACAAGGGCGTAGGCTGTAACACCTGCCACGGCCCGGTGGACCGCATGCCTCTGATGTATAACCAGGCTTCGCTGCAGATGGAATGGTGCCTAGGGTGTCATCGAGCGCCGGAGAAGAATCTGCGCCCGCGCGACCAGGTTTTCAATATGCGTTACGAGCAGCCATCGAGCAGCAAGCCGGTGGAGTTCGATGGCAAGGAATACACCGACCAGATTTCCCTCGGCACGGACCTGGTGAAGAAGTACAAGTTGCGCACGGTAACGGACATCACCAGCTGTTCGACGTGCCATCGGTAGAGTTTGGTTGATGGAGGACGGGCGTCTCGAACGTCTGGCCGGGCGGGGACCTCCGGCCTCCATGGGCAGAGCATGAAGATGGAAGAACAACCCGAAAAGCCGCGCCGCGAGGACGTTTGCCCCAGCAAGAAGGGCGCGCTCGATCTGGACGCGGCCCGCGACCGCCTTGCCGAGGCCCAGGGTCCGGAGTACTGGCGCAGCCTCGAGGAACTGGCGGGCAGCCCTGATTTTCAGGAAATGCTGCACCGGGAATTTCCCAAGGGCGCGTCGGAGTGGCTGGATTCGGTTTCGCGCCGCGGCTTCCTCAAACTCATGGGGGCATCGCTGGCCATGGCGGGCATGAGCGCCTGCACCAAGCAGCCGCTCGAACCGATTGTTCCATACGTTAAGCAGCCGGAAGAGGTCGTTCCCGGTCGGCCTATGTTTTTCGCCACAGCATTCACGCTAGGGGGATACGCGAGCCCGGTTCTGGTCGAGAGCCACCTGTATCGTCCCACCAAAATTGAAGGTAACGACCAGCATCCCGCCAGTCTCGGCGGCACCGACATCTTCTCCCAAGCCTCGATCCTTGGAATGTACGACCCCGACCGCTCGCAGACCGTGACCTACCTGGGTGAAATTCGTTCCTGGGGATCGCTGGTCGAGGCCCTGCGCGCGCCCCTGAATATTCAGAAAGGATTGCAGGGAGCAGGCATCCGCATTCTGACTCCGACCGTTTCCTCGCCCACGCTCGCGGACCAGTTGCAGTCGTTTCTCAAGGCGAATCCCCAAGCCAAGTGGCATGTGTACGAACCGGTCAATCGCGACAACGTGCTCGAAGGCGCAAAGCTGGCGTTTGGGCAGCCGGTTGAGACGCGTTACGATCTTTCGAAAGCTGACGTCATCCTCTCGCTCGACGCCGATTTCCTGTACGCAGGCTTCCCCGGCTTCACACGCTATGCCCGCGATTTTGCCAAGCGCCGCAATCCCGATGCAGGCGAGATGAGCCGGCTGTATGTCGCGGAGAGCACGCCCAGTTCGACGGGCGCCAAGGCCGACCACCGGTTGCCGGTGCGAGCGGTTGAGATCGAATCGTTCGTGCGGGCGCTGGATATGATGCTCGGCGACGATACTGACCGGAGCATGGTCCGCGCGGAACAGCAGAAATTCCTGGATGCGGTGCTGGCCGACCTCAAGAGTCATCGCGGATCCAGTGTG
>DATGYF010000803.1:0-2362 GCA_035298145.1 Terriglobales bacterium
CATGGGAACCACTCAGAGTCTAGAGGGCAGATACGGACCACTACTGGGACACACAACAGCACTCGATAATAATAAGCTCTTTCCGTGCCGAAATGTCAAACCGCGAAACACGGCGAGATAATGGCAGGCCCACGGGGGGCATCCTGTGGGCACCACATTGGGCATGGTACTCCTAGGAAAATGAGCCCGCTTCGAAGCACACGGGCTCCAGCTCTGAAGAATACCCAAATCTTCGCACCTGAGGGGGCGGTTTGCATCCCGTAGCACTGCGGTAATCGGGCTCCCAGCGTTTTTCTCAGTCCTGGCCCCCGGAAAAAATTCTTCGCACGGCGGTTTTTGCTTGCATATTCTGTAACGTATTATTACGTATCAGTAATGCCAGCGCCCTGAACCTGCTCAATTGCCGCCCTATGAAAATCCCCAAACATCCCACCTTGATCCGCCGCCACCTCGACGCGCGCGTCCAGGAGTTCAAACTCGACGGCCCTTTTGTCGCCGCCAGCCTGGTGGCTTTCCGCCGCAAATGCGGCCGGGCCACCTGCCACTGCCAGTCCGGTGAGGGGCACCTGGCCCATCACCTGACCTATAAAGTCAAAGGCAAAACCCGCTCCGTTTATGTCCCCCAAGACCTGCTCCCGGAAGTCCAACAATGGGTGCGCGAACACAAACGCCTCAAGCCCTTAATGCGCCACATCTCCCAACTGGCTCTGGCTCGGATTCAGGCCCATGTTACCGACCGGCGCCGCAAGGCCGGAAGATCGTAAGCCTGGGACAGTGCCTGGTCCGGACCATCCGGCACTTCTGCCCGGAGCTCAACGCCTGGGCGGGCCACCTGCCAGACACGCGCTGGCAGGTGTTAGTGACTTATCACCGGCGCTTTCTGTTCTGGTGGGGCTTGCTGCTGTTTCTCTGTAAACTGGGCAGCCGCCGGCAATTGGACTTCCAATGGCGCGATCTCGAACTGTGGGTCCTGGCTAACGTCAACCGCCTCTCGGAGTGCGAGCAGGAGTCTCTGCCGGTCAATAAAACCCTGAGCCATTTCCTGGGGCATGTGGGTTCCCAACCCATCGCTGAGGTCCGCACCCAGTGCGTGCGCCGACTCATTCGCAACAAGGTGCTCGATGGCGCGCGACTATTTGGCTGTCTGGTCTTTGCCGTGGATGGCACCGGTTTTCTCACCTTCAAGCACCGGCACTGCCCCCACTGCCTGGTGCATAAGTACGGTCCGGTGGTCTATTATTTGCATCCCGTGTTGGAGGCCAAACTGGTCGATACCCGCGGCTTGGCCATCTCCATCGGCACCCAGTTTATTGAAAACCCGATGGCGATTGCCCCAGACACGCCGCCCGATGTGGCCACGCTAAGCGAATATGAAAAGGTCAAGCAGGACTGTGAACTCAAAGCGTTCGGCCGGCTGGCGCCGCAGTTGAAAGCGGCCTTCCCGCAACTGCGCCTGTGCGCCAGTGGTGATTCGCTCTACGCCTGCGGTACCAGCCTGACCATTTGTGAGCAAAACCATTGGTCCTTTGTGCTGACCTTCAAGCCGGGTCGCACCCCCAGCCTGTGGAAAGATTTTGAGGGCCTCTTAAAGCTCCTGCCCCATAACCGCCTCAAAGCCCGCCTGCCCGACGGCACCCAGCAACGCTATCGCTGGGTCAATGACCTGGATTACCAGGACGACGAAGGCCGTCGGCATAAAGTCAACGGCCTGCTCCTGGAGGAAACTTCAGGCCAGGAAAAACACACCTTTGCGTGGCTCACCGATTTTCCCCTCCGTCAAAACACCGTTTGCGCGGTCGCCGAGCAAGGCGGCCGCATCCGCAGCAAGATCGAAAACCAAGGCTTTAACCTCCAAAAGAACAGCGGATTGAACCTGGAACACGCCTACAGCGAGGAGCCGGACGTACTCAAGGCCTTCTATTATCTGCTGCAGATTGCTCATCTGTTCCTGCAGATGTTCGAGATGGGCAGTCTGCTGCAGCACTTGGCCAAAGAGTACGACTGCACCCCGCGGCAGCTCTTCGGTAGTCTCAAAAACCTCAATCAGCGCTTCTTGGAGTGTCTGCGCTTCTTCCAACTGGGTGAGGAAGCATTCGCCAGCGCTTCCGGCCAGATTCGCCTGATTGATTCGTCCTGAACCCACCGCTGTCCGGTGTGCCCAGGTTCAGACCGCCGAACATCTGCCCGACCGCCCTCTATGCGGCCGGGCTCTCTTACCCTCTCATTCCAGGAATCTGTCCCACCCCCCGCTTCTTCCCAAGGAGCTGCCCGTATCTGGAGGGGTATTCCGCGATGCTGTGAGCCGGCCATCAAGATGGCCTTTCAGTCGCTGATTGCTACCGTGTGACGTTCGTTCCCTGCC
>DATGYF010000804.1:0-4403 GCA_035298145.1 Terriglobales bacterium
CAGCTTCATGGCCTCGATGCGGTTGTGCAGCTCCGTGGGCGCAAGGGGCCCGGCTTTGTCCGGAGGCAGGGTGCTCATGATATTGAGCATTTCGAGGGCGGCCATGCCTTGTCCATTGGGAGGCAGTTCGTAAACTTTCCAGCCGTGATAGGTGATTGAAATCGGCTCCACCCACTCCGCCGAAAAATCGGCCAGATCGTCGGGCTTCATGGTCCCGCCCAATTCCGTTGAGGTGGCGACAATCGACTGCGCAATTTCGCCGCGATAGAAGGCGTCTCGACCACCTTCCGCAATCAGCCGCAGGGTCTTGCCCAGGTCTGGATTGGAAAACATCTCGCCAACTTCGGGGACCTTCCCGCCGGGGAGATAAATGCGCTGCGCTTCTGGAGTTTGCTTCAGGACCTGCTCCTCACCCTCCCAGAAACCGTGGATCAGTTCAGGCACGGGATAGCCATGCTCGGCGTAATAAATTGCCGGCGTGAAAAGATCTTTCCAGGGAAGCTTTCCGAAGCGGGCATGAGCTTTGGACCAGCCCTCGACGGCGCCGGGCACGGTTACGCTATCGATTCCGGCCTGTGGCATCTGGAAAATGCCTTTCTGCTTCAGATATGCAATGGACAGCCCGCGCGGCGCCCATCCGCTTGAGTTCAAGCCGTACAGCTTGCCCGTCTTGGCCTCCCAGTAAATCAGGAAGAGATCGCCGCCAACTCCGTTCATCATGGGTTCGGTCACGCCGAGCACGGCATTGGCCGCGATCGCGGCATCGATGGCAGAACCGCCATGCGCCAGGATCTGCGCCCCGGCCTGGGAAGCCAGAGTGTGGCTGGTGGCCACGATACCGCGGTCGTTGATGACCATGGAGCGGCCGTAGGAACGATCCTGCGCGAGCACGGATAAGGGCAAGAGGTTTAGGAGAAGAAAGAGCACCGGTGTCAGGACTTTCATGGCGGGAGAATTATAGATGACGGGCTCGACTTTCTCCTGGATTCCCCTGTCTAACCTCTTCAAACGGCTGGCTTAAGGTTGGCTTCAGAAAACAACTTTTCTTTGCGGCGGGGTTTAATCAGGGTGAGGATTGGAGGCGGTCAATGTTAAAGAAAACCGCACTTTCGCTGTTCGGACTGGTCGCGATGCTGATCTTTGTCAACCCTCCGCAGGCTCACGCCGGCATAGTGATTGCGATCGGACCAGCCTATCCGCGTCCGGTTTATGTTCGTCCGTACCGGTACGTCGCGCCCGTACCCTTTGTCGCTTACCGGCCAGCACCGCTTTTCTATGGACCGACGTATGTTCGCCCCTATGTTCGTCCCGGCTGGGGTTATCGCCCAGGCTTCTATGCGCGGCCGTATATCGCGCCGCGGCCTCTACATCGCGAGTTTGTGGTACGCCGTCCGTACTGGAGGCGGTAAGAGTTTCGACCGATTGACGCGGCGCCAGCTGCGCTGTCCCGCCCTTCTCCTCCACGGCGGAGGGCGGGCCGCACAGAAAACGTACAATTTGTGTGGGTCGGTCGGGCGACCCAGTCCGGGCCCCGTTTGCCAGCGGTGGTATAGTTTTTGCCCTGGTTCGAAATCCCCATGCAATCGCCGCTCACCTTTCTCTGCATCACCACGTACGAAAAGGGACAGGAATTCATGCGCGAATGCAAACGCCAGGGCTGCCGCGTGTTCCTGCTTACATCCGAGAAACTCCGTGACGCCGATTGGCCGCGCGAGAGCCTGGACGACGTCTTCTACATTCCCGCCGAGCTGCCCATCCCTGAGATTGTAAAAGCGGTAACTTACGTGGCGCGGGACAAGAAGATTGACCGCATCGTCGCGCTCGACGAGTTCGACATGGAAACCGCCGCCACCCTGCGCGAGCACATGCGCATCCCCGGTATGGGGCTTACGACGATGCGTTATTTTCGCGACAAGCTCGCCATGCGCATGAAGGCGCTCGAACACGAAATCCGCGTGCCCGATTTCATTCCCGTGCTCAATCACAACGATATCCGTTACTACCTGGACCACGTGGCCGGTCCGTGGGTACTCAAGCCCAGGTCGGAAGCTTCGGCCATCGGCATCAGGGTGATCGACGCGCCGGAGGCGCTGTGGCCGATCCTCGACTCGCTCGGCGACCAGCAATCTTCATTTCTGCTGGAAAAGTTCATCCATGGCGACGTTTATCACGTGGACTCGGTGGTCTCGGAGCGAGAGGTGGTCTCCTCGAGCGTCAGCCGCTACGGCCAGCCACCGATGGCGGTGGCACAGAAGGGCGGCATCTTTACCACGTATCTTCTTCCCGGCGAATCGGACGAGGCGGCGGCTTTGCGCGACCTCAACCGCGAATTGATCGACGCTCTGGGGCTGGTGCGCGGGGTATCGCACGCGGAGTTTATCCGCGCCGGCAGTGATGGACATTTTTATTTTCTGGAATGTGCGGCCCGGGTGGGCGGCGCTTACATCAGCGAGATGGTGGAAATTGCGACCGGCATCAATCTGTGGCGCGAGTGGGCGCGCATCGAAATCGCCGGCGGCAAGGAACCTTACCGGCTCCCTGCCGTGCGCAACGATTATGCCGGACTGATCCTGTCGTTGGCCCGGCAGGAGGATCCGGACACTTCGGCTTACAACGATCCCGAAATTGCCTTACGACTCAAGCGACGGCATCACGCCGGACTGGTCCTGCGCTCATCCGATCCCGCCCGCATTCAGAGCCTGCTGGAAAATTACAGCCGGCGTTTTGCGGAAGAATTTCTCGCCATCGAACCGCCGGGTACCAAGCCGGCCGCCTGATTGCAGAGTTTAGATTGCAGAGTTCAGATTCAGAGTTTAGATTGCAGATTTTAGATTGCAGATTGGACTGATTCAGGAACTGAAAGCTGGAATCTGCGATCGAGACCGCGACGCTTACATGACTGACTCGAATGCGGCCGGGCGGCCCTTCAAGCGTTGACTCCACCAATCGAAACAGCAAAAAGATTGGCTTCCCTGTCTTACAGCCCCTGCAAGCGTCCCTGACGCTGTTCATCTTCGGATGGTCTTTGTTCCATGCACCATAGACATGCGGTTGGTAGATGCAAAACCTCCCTTGGAGGTGGTCGCGAAGATCGAATTTTGGGGCTGGAAGCCGTAAACTTCTGTCTGGCCGCCGCTGCCGGTACTTGCATCCATGAAGATTCGCATTCGCCAGGCTGTGACAGAGGACATCCCCGTACTGCGCACGCTCATCGATGCGTCAGTGCGCGGATTGCAGACCCGGGACTACACTCCATCCCAGATTGAGAGCGCGTTGGCGACGGTCTATGGCGTGGACACTCAGCTCATCGCTGACGGAACGTATCTCGTCGCCGAGGCTGAAGCCGGCGCGGATACTGCTCCGCTCATTGTCGGTTCCGGAGGCTGGAGCAAGCGGAAGACGCTTTATGGCGGAGACCAATGGACAGGCCGCGAAGCCGCTTTGCTCGATCCGCAACGCGACGCAGCCAAGATTCGCGCGTTCTTTATCCATCCGTCGTGGGCGCGGCGCGGCATCGGGAGCATGATCCTCGAAGCCTGTGAGAATGCCGCCGTCGCGGCCGGCTTCACCCGGTTCGAAATGGGGGCAACCCTCACCGGAGTGCCGCTCTACCAGGCACGCGGCTATGTCGCGTTGGAAAATCTCGAGGTCCCGTTGGCCAACGGAGAGTCTCTGCCGATTGTGCGCATGGAAAAACAGATGCCCAGGACGGTCCCGTAGGTCTCGGCTACGCCTCCCGAGCCTCGGGCGTCTTCACATGTTCCGGACGAAACCCCAGCCCAACCACCCGCGCCGGAATGCGCTGCAGGAACCTCCATCGCCCCAGGAGTTTTATGGGCCAGGGCGGCGTGAGCGGACGGGTAGTGTCCAGCACTCTGCGGATCACGTTATTCTGCACGATCAGTTGCAACCGCTGAGTGGCGCGCGTGGGAAATGACCTCCGCTGCTGCACCACCTCCAGATCGCCTTCATTCACCGTTCCCAGGCGCAGCCGTTCCCCCAGGATGTTCGCCGTCGCCACCGCATCCTGGATCGCCAGGTTGATTCCTACACCGCCGATGGGCGACATGGCGTGCGCGGCATCTCCGATGCATAGCAATCCGGGCCGGAACCATCGCCGCAAGCGATCGACCGCGACGGTGAGCAACTTGATGTCATCCCAGTCGCGCAGTTCCTCCACCCGACTCTCGAGAAACGGCGCCAGCCGGACCAGTTCCTGGCGGAAGGCCGGCAGCCCTTGTTGCCGCATTTCGTCGGCTTTACCTTTCGGGATGACGTAGGCAACCTGCCAAAAATCTTCCCGGTTGAGAAAGACCAAAATTCTTCCGGTATCGAAGCGGCCGAAGGTTTGTCCGGGATCGGTCGGCTGGCGGCTGACCCGCATCCACAGCACGTCCATGGGC
>DATGYF010000805.1:0-1866 GCA_035298145.1 Terriglobales bacterium
GCTCGCGGTCAGCGTTCCGTCCTCGGCAGAAAATTCATCCGCCACCAGCAGAACTCTTTTCAGCTTTTCAAACCTCGCCAGACTGCCGTTCAGGTCTTCTACGATGTGCTCATACAGGCCTCGTACTTCCGATGACGCGACCAGTTCCTGCCGAGAGGCAAAAGTTACTTCGTGATCGCGCGCCCATTCTTCCAGCAACGGAAAATTCGGTGAAATCAGCACCGCCGGGAACTTGCGCTTCTCCCCCAGCACAACTGCCTCCGCGACCAGGGCATTGTGTTTGAGCGAATTCTCGATCGGCTGGGGCGCGATGAACTTTCCGCCCGAGGTCTTGATCAGGTCCTTCTTGCGATCGGTGATGGAGAGAAATCCGTCCGCATCCAGGTTTCCGATGTCGCCGGTCTTGAACCAGCCATCCACAAAAGCTTCCTGCGTTTCTTGCGGCTTGTTCCAGTATTGCTTGAATACAGAAGGCCCCCGCACCAGCACCTCGCCGTCGTCCGCGATGCGCACCTCCAGGTTGGGCAGAGGTTTCCCCACCGTGCCAATCTTGTGCGCCCGGGGCGTGTTGACGGCGATCACCGGAGAAGTCTCGGTCAGCCCATAGCCCTCGTGAATGCGGATCCCGATGCTGGCATACCATTCCGCCAGTTCGCGCCCCAGGGGCGCCCCGCCGGAAATGAAAACTCCGATGCGGCCGCCCAGGCCGGCGCGCACTTTTGAAAACACCAGGCGGTCAGCCAGCCTCCAGGCCCGGGACGTGGGCGTCTGACCAGCCAGAACTTCCGAACGATGCTCTTTCCCCACCGAAAGCGCCCAGTTATAGAACGTTGAATTGGGGAACCCCTGCGCCTTCTGTTCGGTTTGAAAGTGTATTTTTTCGTACACCCGAGGCACCGCAACAAGAAATGTAGGCTTCACTTCGAGCAGCGCCTGCGGCAACTGGTTCACCACCGACAGGTGCGCCAGCGTGACTCCTCGATACAGCAGGGCGAAATCCACGTGGCGCGCCGTGACATGGGAGAGCGGAAGAAATGAAATGCTGATATCGCCCAGTTGCACCGGGAACTCTGCCAGCGAGCAATCGAGGTTCGACGCCATATTGCCATGAGACAGCATCACTCCCTTCGGAGTGCCGGTCGTCCCCGAGGTATAGATAATGGTGGCGAGATCGTCCGCTGAAACCGCCCGCGCTGTCGCTTCGAGCGCTGCATCGTGGTGGGCCGGGCTGTCTGGTTCCATCTCCGCCATGCGCATCGCGCCGGCGTTTTCGCAAGCGTCCATCACGACCAGTTTCTCGAGCGCGGTCTGGTCACGAATGGAGAGAACTTTCTGCAGCTGCATTTCGCTGGAGACAAAAATAACGCGCGCCCCCGAATCGCGGAGGATATAGGCGGTCTGGTCGGCGGTGAGCGTGGCATAGATCGGGACCGTGGCCGCTCCCAGCAGCAGGGAAGCGAAGTCGGCGATTGTCCACTCCGGCCGGTTCTCGCTCAGAATAGCAACCCGGTCACCGCGCCCGATGCCACAACTTCGCAACCCGCCCGCCACAGCTGCGACACGCCGGCGAAGCGCGTCCGAAGAAATCGCGCCCCATTCATCTCCCAGCTGCTCCAACATCACCCTGGGATGCTGGCGCTCCACCACAGCAAAGAACACATCGTTAAGGGTGCGCAGGCTCATTCGAAAAGAGGTGATGAGATCTATGAAAGGAATGTACTGGTTCTCTCAACCATTAGGCAACCCGCAACCGTTTGACCGCTCGATAACGACATTGCTATGATGATTCCGCGGGGTGGAGCAGTCTGGTAGCTCGTTGGGCTCATAACCCAAAGGTCGGTGGTTCAAATCCACCCCCCGCAACCA
>DATGYF010000806.1:0-2001 GCA_035298145.1 Terriglobales bacterium
ACCATTGAGTCGGGGCCCAGCAGGTGTTCTACGCGGGTTTCGCGGAAGCCGGCTTCTTTCATCCAGCCCATGCAATCGGCGCCGGTGTAGTCGAAGCCGCCGGGGGTTTCGATCAGCATATTCAGGCTCATGAGCAGGCCGAATGCGTTTTTTGAACGGTCATCGTCGATGATGCCGTCATAAACGATCAGCGCGCCTCCCGGAGGAATCGCGGCATAGGCCTTTCCGACCAGCACTTTCTTTTCTGCGAGGTTCCAGTCGTGCAGGATATGTCCCATCATCACGACATCCGCTTTGGGCAAATCCGCTTCAAAGAAACTGCCGGCGCGAAAGGTCACGCGGGAGCCGAGGCCGTTAGCGGCCACGTACTCTTCGAAAGTCGGGGCCACCTCGGGCAGATCGAAACCGATACCCGAAATATGCGGGTTGGCCAGGGCCACTTGCACGATCAAGTCGCCCTGGGCGGTGCCAACATCAACCGCTGTTTTGTAATTCTTCCAGGGAAACTTGCTCGCGATAAGACGGTTCGCCCCGGTGCTGATGCCGGTCATGGCCTTTAGAAAGCCCTTCAGGTTTTCGGGGTCGGAGTAGAGCGCGGCAAAGAAATTTGGGCCGCCGCCCTTGGCTTCGTTCTGCAATTCTCCCGTACGGAGCGCGGCTGTGAGATTGCCCCAGAAGTGGTAAAGCCGGCGATTCGCCATTTCCAGCATCCCGCCCACGTAGGTGGGCTTCCGCTTATCCAGAAATTTGTCGGTGGATGGCGTGTTCGAATACTTGCCGTTGACGCGCTGCAGAAAACCAAGTGCAACCAGCGCGTCCAGAAAGTCACGCGCCGATCTGGGATGCAGCCCCAGCCGGCCCTGCAGGGAATTCAGGTCCTCGGCGCCGTGGGCTAGTTCGGTGAATACTTCCATCTCGATTGCGCTCAGCAGGGTCTTTGAGGCCCAGAATCCCAGGCCCACCTGCATGATGGCTTCTATGTTGGGTTCATTCATGTTGACGAATTTTATCCCAGATCAAGCGGTTGTGGCCGATTCGACCTCGCGGTACCGCCCATGCGTCATCCCGAGGACCTCAGTCCCAACGTGACGCCTGAGGCGCTAAACTGGAATTCCATGCGCCATACCAACCCTGCTCCATCCATCAAAGCCATTTCGCTTCTCGGAATTCCCTTCGACGCGAATTCTTCGTACCTGCGCGGTCCGGCGCGAGCCCCGCAAGCCATTCGCGATGAGGTGCACTCTGGCTCCAGCAATTTGTGGACCGAGGATGGCATTGACCTAGGGCGGCCAGGCTCCCTTCACGACACTGGCGATGTCGCCCTCCCGGACGACCCGGCTGCGGCTTTCCTCGCGATTGAATCCGCCGTCGATCAGACTCTGAAGCTGGGTCATCCGCTGATTTGTTTAAGCGGCGATCACTCCGTGACCTATCCCACCATCAGGGCCTTTCACGCGCACTATCCGGAGCTGACGATCCTGCACTTCGACGCTCATCCGGACCTTTACGATGTACTCGACGGCAATCGCCTTTCTCATGCCTGCCCGTTCGCGCGCATCATGGAGGAACGACTGGCCCGCCGCCTGGTGCAGGTCGGCATTCGCACCATCAACAGTCATCAGCTCTGGCAAGCCATTAAATTCAGCGTGGAAGTTATCACCATGCGGAACCTCGATCGCTTTCCCGCGTTGAAATTCGACGGGCCGCTTTTTATCTCTCTGGATCTGGACGTGCTTGATCCCGCGTTCGCGCCAGGCATTTCGCACTACGAGCCAGGGGGAATGTCGGTTCGAGAGGTGTTGGACTGCATTCAGGGACTGAAGGCTCCAGTGGTGGGCGCTGACATTGTCGAGTACAACCCGACCCGGGACGTTCACGGACAGACCGCTATGGTGTGCGCCAAGTTCGTGAAGGAAATTGCGGCCGCGATGCTTCGACAGGACGAGGTCGCGCCCGGCAACTGGCCTTAGATTGATCGGAGGGAGAGCCTACGCTTTGGGC
>DATGYF010000807.1:0-1909 GCA_035298145.1 Terriglobales bacterium
TGCGAGATTCAACGGCGGGGCCGCCGTAGGCAACATTGACCGACTGATCAGACTCAACCCGGCCGCTGTCCCAGACATCGGCCCGATCTTGCGCCAGACTTTCGGGCGACGTGGCCACACGAATTTCATACGCCCCCTGCCTGGCGCCGCGGCTGGAATCCTGGAGCTGCCATGAGAGCCGGGGATGGACGATATCGATTCCCAGCGGCTCTTCCATGCCTTCGCATTGCAGATGGGCGGGGGCGCTGCCTTCGAACGCCAGGCTGACCAGAGAAATCGGTCCGCATAACAGAAGAAGGATGAAGAAAGAAAATATCAATCTTCGGAGAAAGCCGGCTCGCGGGAAAATTCTCGACATGGAGAGCTCCTGTGAAAGTTCCCTATTGTACTTATTTGTCTTTTGGATTGACAGGGTGAATTGACCGGAAATCTGTAGCTGCCAAATTGGGGCGCAGCTGAACCGGTCCTTGTTCAACATCAATTGGCCATTGCCTGGACGAAGATATCCTCAAATTTCTTTACGTCCACTTCCATCTGCACACTGGCGGGATGAAGCTGCGGAGGGGGCGTCAGGTGAGAAAGCCATTTCTCGCGATCCGGAGCGTCAGGGCCGCTGTAGGGCAGAAAGAATTGCGGAACATCGTCCGGCTGTTTCCAGATTACGGTATGTCCGTATTTCGGCCCGTGGTCGATATCGACATCCAGGTACATCGCCTCGGACTTTTTGATCACACTGGGATCGAGGATAGATGCGACCGTCAATTCGTCCCACATCATCGACCACAACGACGTTCCCTTCGGCGGCTGGAAGTCGAGGTACATCTTTTTAAGATGGCTGGCCAGCGGTCCGCCCGCCTGCACCGCCCGGCGCATCAACTGTTCGCTTGACCACACCTGTCCTCCCGCTTGAAAAGGCGTCACCACGATCTCCTTCCAGGGAGCGCGCAGCACGATCGCCGCCGCTTCCGGGTCCCACCACCAGTTCAGTTCCGGACCTCCTTCGCTGCTTCCGCCCATGATGTAGATGGACTTGGTGAGCGGCACAATCTCCGGATCCATGCGGATGGCGAGCGCAATGTTCGTTAACGGACCGGCGCAATAGAGCACGACTTCGCCGGGATTGGCGCGAATGGTGTCAGCAATGAAATCGGCGGCGCGTCCCGGCCGCGGCTTGAGTTTAGGATACCCACCGGGAGGCGCCCAGGTGTGTTTGGGTTTCGGAGCATCAGGATTGAATGACCCATGCCAACCGACGTAAGAACCGTAAAGCGCTTCGCGAAGCTCCTGCTCGCGAGGCGTATTGATCAGCGGCATTTCGGCGCCCTTGATGACGGGCACATCGGGACGGCCCGCCTGTTCCAGACCCCAAAGTGCAAACACGGTGGCGGGTTCCATCCACTGGTCGCCGCTCACGGTGGTGATGCCCAACAGGTCAATTTGGGGTGAGCGCAGCAGCATCAGCAGGGAGAGAAAATTCGTTCCCTGAGGGCCGGCGCTGTCCTGGTCAGCAATGACTTTGATTTTCTTCTGCGCCGCGGCCAGAGTGCAAAGCAGCAGACATGTGAGCACGACGCGCGTTGAGGCTCTCCGCATTGAGAACTTCCTCCTGTAACGCGGATTTTCCAGCTGGCCGCTGACAATCGCCTTTCTTGGCGACCTTTGCGGAATCCTTCGCGACCTTTGCGGTTAAGGCTCTTGCGGTTAGATCTCTTTACCGCAAAGTACGCAAAGGGCGCAAAGAAGTTCCAGTGACCAATTGGAGCGACCTGCCGCGCTAGGATTTGCTGCGCGCCGCCCATTCGGCATCGAATCGCGCCCGATCATAGAAAGATTTCTGCGTCCCCACCCCGGTGGTGGAGAGTCCCGCGTACAAATTGGCGCGCCGGACGGCTTCGCGTTCGGGAAGGCC
>DATGYF010000808.1:0-9516 GCA_035298145.1 Terriglobales bacterium
GCCCGACCTTGACCGGGAAGAAGTATTGCTCGCCACTCACCACGATGGCGAGCCCCTCACCGCCGAGCACGGCTACCCGCTGCGCCTCATCGTTCCTCATCTATATGCCTGGAAGTCAGTGAAGTGGGTGCGCGGCCTGGAATTTCTCCAGCACGACACCCCAGGATTCTGGGAACAAAACGGCTACCATATGTACGGAGACCCCTGGAAGGAGCAGAGATTTAGCAGGGATTGATCGATTTACGAATTGTCGGATTGTCGAATTTAAATTCTAAAATGCGTAAATCCGGCAATTCGTAAATTATTTCTTCAGTATCGGATTGTACCCATCCTTCACCAGCTGCCCGCGCGCGCTTTCGGCGTCCTTGATGTCGGAAAACGGTCCCACCTGCACATGGAACAACTTGTCTCCACCCGCACTGGCGGCGAAGGCGGCGTATTGTTTTTTCTTGAGCGCATCCACCAGGGCCGCGGCATCCTCCTGTTTGCTGACCGCCGCCACCTGTACGAAATAACTGTTCTGCCCGGTAACGGTAGTGGGATCGGGAGGCACATCAGCATCGGCCGATGCCGGCTTGGCGGCGTTGCCTGCTGGTGTGTCCGCCGTCTTGCCCGTCAAGTCCGCCTGCGGATCTTTCTGTTCGACCGCCTTGTAAAACGTGAGATCAGCGGGCGCTCGAGCCTCGGCAGCCTTGACTGCTGTGGGACGCACAGCAGACCCGCCCGTCCCCCCCTGCAACTCGACATTGGTCTTACCAGAATTTTTCCCCAGCGAGAATCCCATCCCGAAGAACACGGCGCACAACGCCACCAGTCCAAAGAACAGGGCCAGCATCTTGCCCGTGCCCAGCGTGATCTCTGTATCTTCAGAAGCCGCCATGTTTCACTCCACCCCCGCACCTTCAGCTCTTGGGGCTGTCCCCATCCGGTTTGCCCAGGAGTTTCTGGATGCCGGAGAAAAAGTCCACCGGAACCGGGAAGACCACCGTCGTGTTTTTCTCCACCCCGATTTCAGTCAGCGTCTGCAAATACCTCAGCTGCACGCTGACCGGCTCCTTGGCCAGCAGGGCGGCGGCATCCACCAGGCGCTGCGCCGCCGAGAATTCGCCTTCCGCGTGAATGATCTTGGAACGCTTTTCCCGTTCCGCCTCGGCCTGCTTGGCCATGGCCCGCAGCATGGACTCGGGCATGTCCACCTGCTTGACTTCCACATTTGTCACCTTCACTCCCCAGGGCGCAGTGTGCGTGTCCAGGATGCTCTGCAACCGCAAGTTGATCTTTTCGCGGTGGGCCAGCAGTTCGTCCAGTTCCTGTTCCCCCAGCACGGAACGCAACGTAGTTTGCGCGAACTGCGAGGTCTGATACACGTAGTTGGAGACTTCAACCACCGCCTTGCGGGGATCGATCACCCGCAGAAAGATAACGGCATTTACCTTCAGAGTGACGTTGTCCCGCGTAATGATGTCCTGGGGCGGGACTTCCATCGCTTCCTGACGCAGTGAAATGCGCACCATGCGATCGATGGGAGCAAACACCAGTATCACGCCCGGCCCTTTTTCGTGCCCCAGCAGGCGGCCCAGACGGAAGATCACGCCCCGTTCGTATTCGGCCAGGATCTTGATCGAGCTGAAGAGATAGAGAACGACAACAATAGTAACGATGGCCGAGAACGAAAGACCCATGGGAAAAGCCTCCGTGCCTGAACCTCAGGAATGCTCTGTGATACCGCAACCTCTTTAAGCATACGGCATCTCGCCGGAGAGGGGAGTGCCTCATATGATGCCAACATTTGAGAGTCTCCGCTCCCGGAAACCTGTCATCCGAGCGAAGCCAGAGGTTCCGCTTGCGAAACATCCGGCGAAGTCGAAGGACCCCTGTTGCCGATCCGCAGCCGGGTAGCAGGGGCTTTGGACTTGCTCTCACATCGCTCTCAGGGCCTCACTCAGGCGCGTTTCCCGAATAAGCTCAGGCCATGCTTGTGGCCGGAGTACGCTCCACTGTCGCAGACGGCTCCACGCGCAACTGCAATCCGTCCACCGCCACGACTACTACAGCCTGTCCGGCCGGCACGCCGCTGGCAGACATGGCATCCCATATTTCGCCGTGGACGAACACCTTTCCGCGCGGCGAGAGAGAAGTCTGCGCGATACCCACCTCTCCTACCAGTCCCTGCGCTCCGGTCGTGACCTTGTTCGCTCGCGCCTTCAGAGCAATGCTCATGAGGAACACCGTGATCCCGCCCAGCGGAATACTCACCGCCAGAGCGGTCAGGAGGTGAACGCGCATCTCCGGAATAGGGGCGTCCACCAGCAGCAGCCCGCCCAGAATCATGGTGGCCATCCCGCCGATCGCCAGAACTCCATGGGTGGCAAATTTGGCTTCCAGCGCGAACAGTGCAAACGACGCCAGGATCAGCACCACCGCCGCAAAACGTGTAGGCAAGAGATTGAGCGCGAAAACTGCCAGCAGGATGAACACGATGCCCACCGTCCCCGGCACCACGGCCCCCGGATGGTTAAACTCCGCATAGAGCGCCAGCGCGCCCACCGCCAGAAGAATGAACGCAATGTTCGGATCCATGATGAAGGCGAGGATGCGCTGCTTCAGCGTCATATCAAACCGCCGGATCTGTTCGCCTTCCAGGTTGAGTGTCACAGTCTTTCCGTCGAAGCGCTTGATGGTCTTCCCCTGCATCTGCTGCAGAAGGTTCTGGTCGCTGGTCGCCACGTAATCGATCAACTTCTGGGAAAGCGCCTCCTGATCCGTAAAGGACTTCGACTGGCGTACCGTGCTCTCGGCCACCTCGACGTTGCGCCCGCGCTTGGAAACCACGGAACGCATCAGCGCGGCGGCGTCGTTCTCCATCTTCTCCTTCATCACGTCATCCACTTTGCCGCCGCCGAGCGTAACCGGATGGGCGGCGCCGGTATTGGTCCCGGGAGCCATCACCGCGACATCCGCGCTTTCCAGAATAAAGAATCCGGCCGACGCCGCCCGGCTGCCGCTCGGGGTCACATACACGATCACCGGCACCGGCGAAGCCAGAATCTTCTCAATGATGTCGCGCGTTGAATCGACCAGTCCGCCCGGCGTATTCAGCTCGATCAGCAACGCCTGGTCCTTATTGCGTTCGGCCTCAGCCAGGGCCCGGCCGATGTACTCGTCTGTGATGGGATGAATCGTATCGTTGACAACAATCTTCAGCACTTCGGCGGAAGAAGGAATGGGGAAGCACAACAAAACTGCGACCAACAGCATTCGCCAACCGGAAAGCATTCTCATCGCTACACCCGTCAAGCCCATTGTAGCGCCGGCGTCCCGCCGGCTGTCGCGGGGGCATCCTGCCCCCGCAGGCACCCATTACCTCAAGGTGGGCGGAATGCGATCCGGCACCGGTGCGCTGTCAATCCGCAGCGGTGCTCTTTTCCGCTTCCTCGCCGCGCAATTCATCCCACCCCGGCAGGCGCTTGTCCCCGGTAATCAAGCGTGCCCCGCGCTCGTAGGTGAAATAAGACCATGCCCACTGCACCAGCACGATAATGCGATTGCGGAATCCGATTAAAAAGAAGATGTGAATGAACAGCCACGCCAGCCAGGCCACGAACCCTGAAATATGAATTTTTCCAAACTCGGCGATCGCCGCCGCACGCCCGATGGTCGCCAGGTTGCCCTTGTTGAAGTAATGAAAGTTCTTGCGTGGCTCGCCTCGCAATTCAGCCGCGATGTTGTGCGCCGTGGCCTTGCCCTCCTGCATGGCGACGGGCGCAACCCCCGGCAGCCACTTTCCCTGTTCGTCCTGGAGTGCGGCAAGATCGCCAATCACGAAAACTTCCGGATGTCCCGGCAGGCTGAGGTCGGGATTCACCAGCACCCGTCCGGCCCGGTCCACCGGCGCTCCCAGCTTTTTCCCCAGCGGCGAGGCCGCAACTCCCGCCGCCCAGAGAATGACCGCGGCCGGCCAGCGCGTTTTCCCCATCTGCACCGCGCCCGGCGCTATCCCCGTCACCATGGCCGAGGTATGCACCTCCACGCCCAGCCTCCGCAGCTGTTCTTCGGCGCTGCGCGAAAGGTCTTCGGGATAGGCGGGCAGAATACGGAGGCCACCTTCCAGAAGCACAATCCTGGTTTTTCGCGGATCGATGCTGCGAAATTCATTGGCCAGCGCCCGGCGCGCAATCTCGGCCAGCGTCCCCGCCAGTTCCACTCCCGTGGGACCGCCGCCGACCACCACGAAATTCAGCTGCACCTGCTCTTTCCCGCCGGCCGCCTGGTGCTCCGCCAGCTCAAACGCAAGCAGCACCCGCCGCCGGATTTCCAGAGCATCCTCGATCGTTTTCAGGCCGGGCGCAAAGGGCTCCCACTCATCGTGTCCAAAGTAGGCATGGCTCGCCCCCGAGGCCACAATCAGGTAGTCGTACGCCACTTCGCCATCCGGCAACTTCACCACTTTCCGCGACAGATCGAAGTCCTGTACTTCCGACATCAGCACTTCGACGTTCCGCCGGCGGCGCAGAATCCAGCGAATCGGCGCGGCAATCTCTCCCGGAGACAATCCAGCGGTTGCCACCTGGTAAAGCAGCGGCTGAAAAGTATGAAAGTTCTGGCGATCGATGAGCGTAACCTGAACCGGGTTTCCGGCTATCGTGCGTGCCGCCAGCAGTCCGCCAAAGCCGCCTCCAACAATCACCACCCGCACTTTGGACTTAGTATCCATACTTATAAGATTCCGCCAGGCCCCCCAGAGTCTCGAAAACTTGCGTCCTGACTGAGAACCGGGAACTGATCACTGCCAACTGGTTTTTTTCATTCCGCCCAGTTCCTCATCATCCCGTAGTAAGCGGCAAACGAAACCACAAAACCCATAAACCAGGAGTAGTCGTAAGCGAAGCGCAAAGCTGGGACCACCAACCCTACCAGCGCCACGGCGGCCCCGAGAAGCAGCGCGCCCACGGCCTTCCAGTTAAATCCGCGGGAATATTCGTACGCTCCGCCCCGAAGATAAAGATCATTCACCAGCAACCACCGTTTCCGTATGATCCAGTAGTCGCAAATCATAATGCCCGCCACCGGCCCCAGGAACGCCGCATATCCCCCCAGCCATCCGAAGATGAACGTCTTGTAGTTGTCCAGCAACTTCCAGGGCATGATGGCGATGCCCATGAAGCAGGTGATCACGCCCCCCATCTTGAAACTTATCTGGCGCGGCCACAGGTTGGAAAAATCATTGGCCGGAGAAACCACGTTGGCGCCAATGTTCACGTTCAAGGTCGCCAGCAGGATCGCAATCAGCGATACTACAATCGCCAGCCGCGAATGAAACCGGCTCAAAAGCTGTACCGGGTCCCAGATCGCCGATCCGTAAATCACCACGGTGGCGGAAGTCACCAGCACTCCCACCAGCGAATAGAGCGTCATGGTGGTGGGCAGCGCCAGCGCCTGACCGATCACCTGCGCCCTCTGGCTGCGGGCAAAGCGCGAAAAATCCGGAATATTCAGCGAAACCGTTGCCCAGAATCCCACGGTCGCGTTCAAGGCGGGAACCAGAAACTTCAGAAATTCCGAAAAGCTGGTGAAGCGCGACGGCGCGGAAAGCATCGGTCCAAAGCCTCCCGCCTGCACATAGGCCCAACCCAGCAACAGCAAACCCACTCCCAGCAGGACGGGCGCGCTGATACCCTGCAGAAATCGTATGTACTCTATTCCTTTAAGGATCACCGCCAGGTTAATCAGCCAGAATGCCATAAAACATATGCCCGCTCCGTGCGGCACCGCTTTCCATGCCGGCCACACGGTTGCCAGCAGCACGTTGATGGCTTCGCCTCCAATCCAGGTCTGGATGCCAAACCATCCGCACGCCACCAGGGCACGCAATACCGCCGCCACGTTCGCGCCCAGCACGCCGAACGAAGCCCGCGCCAGCACGGGGAAGGGAATTCCGTACTGCGCCCCGGGGTGCGAATTCAGCAGCATCGGCGCCAGCACGATGCAGTTCCCCAGAAAAACCGTAAACACCGCCTGCTTCCAGTTCATCCCGCCCTGGATCAGGCTGGCCGCCAGCATGTAGGTCAGGATGTTGACCGACATCGAGACCCAGAGCGCCGCATAGTTGTAGGTGCCCCAGGTCCTCGCCCCGCGGTCCCCCGAGGCCGCCTCGCCGGGCAGAACCGTCGGTGCAAGATCAGGGTTGTACAGCGGACTGGATTCGATATCGGCGCGCGCAGTTTGAGGTGGCATCGACATTCTGGAACTATTCCTGTACACGGGCCATCAGTCCTGGCCGGGTAAGGAGGCCTGGCTGTTTTCGCCCCGGCACGCCGGGCCGGAGCGGCATCGTTTAACAGCGGCAAACGAGTGTGCAGGTAACCGGCGCTCTCAGTCCCCCGAGCCGGCCTTCCCGCTCTGCGTGGTCAAAATACCGTAGGTTTCCGGGCGCCGGTCGCGGAAGAACTGCCACACCTTGCGCACTTCCAGGATCACGTCCAAGTCCAGGTCCGCCACCAGCACCTCATCCTTGTCGCGGCTGGCCTGGGCGATGATCTTGCCTCGCGGATTGCAGAAGTAACTCTTGCCGTAAAACTCTCCAATGCTCCACGGCTTCTCCTCACCCACCCGGTTGATGGCTCCGACAAAGTAACCGTTGGCCACGGCATGGGCCGGCTGCTCCAGTTCCCACAAGTATTCCGAAAGCCCGGCCACGGTGGCCGAAGGGTTAAAAACAATTTCCGCGCCATTCAATCCCAGCGCGCGCGCGCCTTCGGGAAAGTGCCGGTCATAGCAGATGTACACGCCCACCTTCGCGTATTTTGTGGCAAACACCGGGTAGCCCAGGTCGCCGGGCGTGAAATAAAATTTCTCCCAGAACCCCGGATGGCAGTGCGGAATGTGATGTTTGCGATATTTTCCCAGGTAGCGTCCATCCTCGTCGATCACCGCCGCCGTATTGAAATACAGCCCGGGCAGCTCCTGCTCGTACACCGGAACGATGATCACCATGTGATGTTTCGCCGCCAGTTCCTGCATCAACCGCACGCTGGGCCCATCCGGGACCGCCTCCGCCAGTTCATACCACCGCGGGTCCTGCTCTGCGCAGAAATACGGCCCATAAAATAACTCCTGCAGGCACAGGATCTGAACCTTCTCCCGGGCCGCCTGCTCGATCATCTCCACGTGCTTGCGCACCATGGCTTCCCGTATCCCGCCCAGCGAATGTTCCGCACCCAGCACATTGCGCGCCTGTATCAGTCCGCAGCGAACCATTCGTGACATCGAAACACCTCGAATTCCGAAAAACTATAACAGACTGATTCCGTCCCAGCCTGACTGAGAACCGGGAACTGACAACCAGGAACTGAATCACCACTCCCGAAAATAAGGCTACCGCTTCCCCCGTCCCGACGTATAATCGGCCCAATCTGTCACCGGGGGCTAGCCATGAACTACCGCCGTACCCGCCGCGTGTTCCTCACCCTGACATTGACCGTGGCCGCCTTTGCCCAGACCGGTAAGCCCGCACCCGGTCGTGGTACTACCGGACCCACCCGGACTCCGGGTCCGATGCAGCCAAACATGAATCCGCCCGACACCACCAGGGGACAGAGGGCTTTTATTACCGGCAAAGTCGTCCTCGACGACGGCACTCAGATTACGGAATCAGCCAGCATCCAGACCATATGCCGCGGCCAGAAGCAGACCGTCACCCATACCGATTCCCATGGCGGCTTCAGTTTCGAGCTGGGCGACCGGACTTCCGTTGCCACCGCGGATTTCAGTGGCGCCGATGTCGATTCCATGGGCCCCGCCATGGGTCGCGGGGTACAGCGCAATTGGCGTGATTGCGAGCTGCTGGCCTCACTGCCTGGCTTCTCCTCGCAGCCCATCGACTTGAACAGCCGCCTCACCACTTTCGAAAGCGCCGATATTGGCCGCCTGGTGCTGCACCGCATGGGCCAGGTCGAGGGCTTGACTATCAGTGCCACCAGCGCCATGGCCCCCAAGGATGCCCGGAAAGCGTATGAGAAGGGCAGCAAGAAATTAAGCCAGGAGAAGTGGGACGAAGCCGAACCGCTGCTGTCCAAAGCGGTCGAGATTTTTCCCCGGTTTGCCGTTGCCTGGTTTGACCTGGGCCGCGTCCAGTTCCACAAGCACGACGACGCCCAGGCGCGCCATTCCTTCGAACAGTCCATCGCCGCCGACCCCAAGTATGTCAGCCCCTATCGCGGTCTGGCGGAGTTGGATCTGCAACAGAAACAATGGCAGGCGCTGGTCACCGTCACCGGCCAGTTGCTGGCCCTGAATCCGGTGAGTTTTCCCGATGCCTGGTTGCGCCATGCCTTGGGCAATTACTATCTCTATAATTTTCCCGAGGCCGAGAAGAGCGCCCGCCAGGGCATGAAAGTGGACGACCAGCACCAGGTCCCCAAACTGGAATACCTCCTGGGCGTAATCCTCCTGCAAAAACGCGAGTATCAGGAAGCCGCCACCCATATCCAGAACTATCTGAAAATTGCCACCCAGCCGGCAGAAATCGAAGAGGCGCAAAAACAGTTGGCCGAGATCACCCGGCTCTCAGCCTCGGCAGCGAACCCGGCACCAGACGAGAAAAAGTAAGCGATTGTCATCCTGAGCGAATCTGATCGTCCGCTTTGCGGACGATCAGATGAGTCGAAGGACCCCTATAGATTGAAATGCACATTGTGTAAGGGGGATTTGTTTTGGCGGTATTTGAAAGTAAGAACTCAGCTGCCGGCCGCAGAAATAGCCACAGGGGTCCTTCGACTCCGCGGCTGCTTCGCGAAGCGAAGCAGCCACTCCGCTTAGGATGAGAGCAGTATTCCCCTTTCGACCTGTCCCAAACTGTTCCAGCGGACGCCCCAAACTCATTACTCAGAAGGCCCAATCCCACTCCCGATCGCTGGCTGGACTGTTAAAATCAGGCTTGAGAGCAGTCATGCACAGTCGTCTATCGTTGAGCGCCATGTTCGTGGTGGGCGCCGCCCTTTTGCTCCACGCCATGCCTCCCCCTGCCGCAAAATCGCTGGCCACGCTCGAAAGCGTAAAAGTCACCAGCACAGCTAAGGGCATCACTGTCGTGGTTGAAGCCAGCCAGTCCGTGGCCGTACGCAGCCAGGTGATCACCGATCCCGATCGCCTGATCATGGATTTCCCCAACTCCCAGCCGGCCGGCGGTCTGCACACCACCCTCCTCAATCAGGGCGACGTAAAAGGCTACCGGGTCGCGCGCTATAGTGAAAACCCACCCACCACCCGCGTGGTCATCGATCTCAACAGCCCGCAGCACTATCAGATTTTTCCCGATGGCAAGACGGTCATCGTCAACCTGATGTCCGACCAGCAGCAGGCCGCTAACAACGCCCACGTCGATAACGTTTCCTACACCCCGACGCCGGCCAAGCCCGCTTTCAAACTGAACGTCGAATTCAAAGATGGAAAGTTGAGCGTCGTTGCCGATCACGTCAGCCTGGCCCAGATTCTCAACGAGGTCCACCGCCTGACCGG
>DATGYF010000809.1:0-4931 GCA_035298145.1 Terriglobales bacterium
AAGAGTTTCATTGCCGGCCTCGGGCGTACGGCTAAAGCGGCAATGGTAGCAGATTCACGGGGCGAGGCCGTTCACGGCCTGGCATGCGCTGCAGTCAGCGCGTTCTGTATCGCCTGCAACTCTTTCAACACCTCGCGCAGCCGGGTCGATTCCAGCGCGTTGGCCCCATCGGATTTGGCCTCCTTCGGGTTGTCGTGAACTTCCATAAAGATTCCATCCACGCCTGCCGCCACCGCGGCGCGCGCCAGGACCGGGATGAATTCAGGTTGTCCTCCACTGACGGCGTGCTCTCCGTCAGCCGCAGACGATGGCAGTTGGACCGAATGGGTGGCGTCGAATACAACAGGAACAAACTTTCGCATGATGGCGAGGGAACGCATATCGACCACAAGATTATTGTAACCGAAGCTTGATCCACGCTCGGTGACGAAGACCTTGTCATTGCCCGCAGTGCGGCACTTCTCCACGATATGTCGCATATCGGCCGGTGCCACGAACTGGCCCTTCTTGATATTGACCACACGTTCCGTCATGGCCGCGGCCACAACCAGATCAGTCTGGCGGCAGAGAAATGCCGGAATCTGCAAAATGTCCGCGACTTCCGCCACCTTGGCTACATCGGCGGTTTCGTGCACGTCAGTAAGGATGGGCACGTGCACTTCATCCTTCACTTTCTTCAAAATGCGCAAACCCTCTAACAGGCCGGGGCCACGATAGCTGCGAATGGAAGTGCGATTGGCCTTGTCGTACGACGCCTTGAAGATGAAAGGAAAATTCAGTGAACGGGTAACGCCCTTGATCACTTCCGCCATGAACAGAGCATGCTTCTCGCTCTCGATAACGCAAGGACCGGCAATCAGGAACAGGCTTCCGGAGCCGATTCTGACGTTGTCGATTTGAAAAGAGGTGGTCATGTTCGAACCACGGAGGACACAGAGGACACAGAGAAATCAACCGTCTCGCTTTCCTCGGTGTCCTCTGCGTCCTCCGTGGTTAACTATCTTTTTCCAACCTTCTCGGGGCGGTGGAACATCTCCACTTCGGACGCCGCCTTCTCCGCCCGCCGCTTGAGCCCGTGCTCGTAAGCCGCCCCGATGAATGTCTTAAACAACGGGTGCGGCTCCAATGGCTTCGATTTGAATTCGGGATGGAACTGACAACCGATAAAGTGGGGATGATCAGGCAACTCCACCATCTCGACGTAAGTGCCGTCCGGCGTCGATCCGGAAATCCGTAAGCCGCCCGCCGTCAGCGTTTCTTCATATTCGCGATTGAATTCGTAGCGGTGGCGATGACGCTCACTGATTTCGAGCTTGCCGTAAATCTTATACGCGAGCGTGTCGGGTTCGATCTTGCATGTCCAGGCCCCCAGGCGCATGGTCCCACCCAGTTCCTCGACTCCGCGCAGTTCGCGCAGTTTGTAAATCACGCGGTGTGGTGTGGCGGGATCGAATTCGCTGGAGTTGGCGTCCGCCAGACCGCACACGTTGCGGGCAAACTCTATACAGGCGGTCTGCATGCCCAGGCAAATTCCGAAATACGGCACCTTGCGTTCGCGGGCATAGCGGATGGCGATCAGCATGCCCTCGATGCCGCGCTTGCCAAAGCCGCCCGGCACCAGTAGTCCGTCGTAGTCGGCCAGCTGTTCCTCGTAAGTGCGATCGCCGGTTTCGAGTCCCTCGGCTTCGATCCAGTTCAGGTTCAGCTTCAGGTTGTGGGCCAGGGCGCCGTGGACCAGCGCTTCTTTCAATGACTTGTAGGAATCTTCGTACTCCACATACTTGCCTACGATTCCGATGGTGACTTCGGCTTTCGGGTTATAGACGCGGTGGACGATGTCCTCCCAATCCTTCAGGTCGCGATCTTTGGCCTCCAGGCGGAGGTAGCGAAGCACCAGGGAGTCCACGCCTTCACGCGAGAACACCAGCGGCACTTCATAAATGGAGGCAACATCCTTGGCGGTGATGACCGCCTCTTCTTCCACGTTGCAGAACAGCGCAATTTTCGACTTGATCTCTTTGGAGAGGAAGCGGTCGGTGCGGCATAGCAGAATGTCAGGCTGGATTCCGATGCTGAGCAGCTCTTTCACCGAGTGCTGGGTCGGTTTGGTCTTGAGTTCCTGAGCGGCGGCGATAAACGGCACCAGGGTCACATGCATGAACAAGGTATGGTCGCGGCCCAGTTCCTGCCGCATTTGCCGGATGGCTTCCATGAAAGGCAGAGACTCAATGTCGCCTACCGTGCCTCCGACTTCGACGATGGCGACATCCACATCCTGCGCAACCTTCTTCATCGCGGCTTTAATTTCATTGGTGACGTGAGGAATCACCTGCACCGTCTTGCCCAGATAATCGCCGCGCCGCTCTTTGGCGATAATCTGTTCGTAAATGCGCCCCGTGGTCCAGTTGTTATCGCGGGAAAGCTTGGCGTGAGTGAAGCGCTCGTAGTGACCCAGGTCGAGATCGGTCTCCGCCCCATCGTCGGTGACGAATACCTCTCCATGCTGGAAGGGCGACATGGTGCCGGGATCGACGTTGAGATAAGGATCAAACTTCATCAGGTTGACTTTGAGCCCGCGACTTTCCAGCAGGCAGCCGATTGAGGCCGCCGCCAGTCCCTTGCCCAATGAAGACACCACTCCCCCGGTCACAAAGATGTACTTTGCCGACATCGATTCCTCACCTTAAATTGTCTTTGAAATTTTGTGCAGGATGGGTGCACGACCAATTATGCCAGAAATGTTTTCCGCTGACGAGAAATAGTTTCGCGCCTTTGCGGTCTTTGCGGTCTTTCTTTGCGGCCTCTGCGGTTGAGCTTTCTGAAGGTTTTCAGGGCAGGTCAAACCCTTTACCGCAGAGGCCGCAAAGAAAGACCGCAAAGGCCGCAAATTGAAGGCCAGCCGACGCGCCCGGTTGCGGAGTACACTGGGCAACGAAGGCTGCATCTAAGTAGTTGACTCTATGCGTCAGCTCAATCGCCTCGCGATCGGACTGGTGGCGGGAACGGCGTTGTTCCTGCTGGCGGCCACGCCCGCCCTCTCGCAGCAGCTCGCCAAGCGCCTCATTCTCAAAGACGGCACCTATCAGCTGGCCACCAGATGGGAAGTGAAAGGCGAGCGCGTTCGCTACCTGAGCGCGGAGCGCAACGAGTGGGAGGAGGTCCCCAATTCCCTGGTGGATTGGGCGGCCACCGACAAGTATGAGAAAGACCGCGCTGCAGGCAAACCCGCCCCGGAAGCGGTGGAGCTAGACAAGGAGTTAGAGGCCGAACGCCAGGCCGATGAAGCCAGATCTCCCCATGTGGCGCCAGGTTTGCGTCTGCCCGACGACGGGGGCGTGATTCTTCTCGATACTTTCCAGACCCAGCCCCAGCTGGTTGAACTGCAGCAGAGCAGCGGCGAGCTCAACAAAAACATGAAGGGCAACATCCTGCGCGCGACCATTAATCCCATTGCCAGTGCCAGGCAGACCATCGAACTGCCCGGCTCTCATGCCAGGATTCAGGCGCACGTTACGGTGCCCGCGATCTATGTCAATCTCGAGCAGCAAGACCAGCTCGACAAGGCCACCCAGATTGCCGAGAAATCAAAGGAAGAGCAACTGCCCTGGGACCGCTTCAAGATCGTGCGCCTGAAAAGCAACAAGGACAAGCGGATTGTCGGGGACATCAAGATCGCGATCTACGGCAAAGTGAGCCAGGAGCAGAAACTGGTGCCGACGACCGCCACCAGGCTTACCGGCGGGTGGGTCAAAGTCACTCCGTCAAACGACCTCGAGCCCGGGGAGTACGCCGTGATCGAATTGTTGGGGAAGGATGGAATGAACCTGTACGTATGGGATTTCGGAGTGAATCCAGCGGCCGGGGCAAACACGACTGCCTGGCGCCCCGACGCGTCGGCGAATTCCGTTCCCGACAAGCCCAGGGAGTTGGAGAAAAGGTAGGAAGGAATCAGCAATCAGGGCATCTCGTCCCGAGCGGGTATTCCATCCTCGTCTCTCCGTTTGTTGGAGAGACGGGGTGGGGAGATGTACCAGGGATGCGCACTCAACTTCCGGTCAGTTCGTCCCATGGAACGATAAGTCCCATTGCTGATTTCGGGCTCAACCAAAACCGTTGACCCTCGCCGGACCTGCCATTACACTGGCCTCGATTTTTCTTACCCTCAGGACTCGCCCTTGAAAGCTTATCGTCCCACCCGCCAGTTGCTGGCTGACATTGAACGTTCGCTCGCGGCCAGCCGGCCTTCCGCGCATCATTCTCCTCTAGAGGATGTGATCGATCTGCTCTGCCGCGGACGCCATTATGCCTGGGTCGGCATATTCCTGGCGGTTGCAGGAGGCGCGCCGCAGCAGACGTTAGGGGCGGGCCGGGATGCCCCAGGGGAACTGGCGTTGCCGGAAACCCGTTCCAAGATTCTCATCTCGATAAAGTTGGCCTCGCGGGAACTGGGAGTGCTTAGCGTTGAAAGCGATCGTGAAGCCGCGTTCGGAGCGGAAGACCGGGTGCTGCTGGAAGGCGTGGCTGATTCTCTAGCACGCTTCCTTGCGGGCCGGGGGAAGTACCTCGCACGCAAGGCCCGCACCCGTCTTGTCATGTAGGCGCGAGTATCCCGCTCGTGCTCCCTCGGAATCAAGCCGGGCAGCGTCAACTCATTCAGTGCCGGTAGAGCTTGCGTCGATGGTTTTCTGTACAACCAAATCAAAGTCAACTGCGTCGGACAGGAGTGTCCGACCCACACTCAATCAACCCAGCTTCGCGGCTTCTTCCTGAATTCGCTTCCAGGCTTTCTCAACATGGCGCTCCTTGGTATTGGTCTGGCCCACGCATAGCCGCAGGGTGAGTCGGCTGTCCAGTCGGGTGTGCGTAAGATAAAGATCTCCGCTGCGGTTGAGATGGTCCATCAAGGACTGGTTGATCTGGTCTCCGCCGCG
>DATGYF010000810.1:0-4053 GCA_035298145.1 Terriglobales bacterium
AAGATGGTCAGGATGTGGCGGAGTACGCGGTGATGCTGGCTGTCATCCTGGCCGTGGTGGTAGGCACCATTCGGATGATCGGATCGAACGCCAACAACGTCTTTTCCTCGGTCTCCAGCGCGATTCAATAGGTACGGACGCGTTTTTGTCTCCCAGACGCGCCCTGGAGTCCCGGGGCTGCGAACGAGACCAGCCTCCAGTGCCTGGAAACCCTGCAATGCCCCTCTTCGCCCGGAATTCTTGCCCGTAGGTGTCAAATGGCCAGCATTTCGACCTGGCCTCCGGCCAGCAGGCCGGCAACATTACCACTGGTGCAAGAAATTGTCGCTAAGCCGATGGCAGCGGGTTATTATGAGCATGGATATCAGGATCATCGCTCTGGTCGCGTGTAAGCTATTGATTCGGAAACAACAACGAAAATTGCATTGCAGGGCGCGCAGGGCTGTCCGAAGTTGCATCGCGAGGGGCGTCACGCCGTTCGTTTGATTTCAAGCAGGGAGGACAACACAATGAAAGCGAAGGCAATAAGCTTGTGGCGCGAAGATTCAGGCCAGGACATCGCGGAGTATGCGGTGATGCTGGCAGTCATTCTGGTGATTGTGGTGGGAACCATTCGACTGATCGGTTCCAATGCCAACAACGTGTTTTCGTCGGTCGCCAGCGCGGTCCAGTAAAGTAACGAGGATTTCAGCGCAACCGTCCGCGTAGGCAGCGGCCGGAATCCGTTGCCGAACCCGTGATTGTGGGCGCCCGGATGATGGCCGGGTTGGCGCGTGCGCTATGTACGTGGCTTGTCAGGCCGGGTGGCGCGGCACCGGTCAATAGCATCGGCATTAATTAGGAGAATGGATGTTCGGCGGTCGCAGCCAGGCGACGCCGTGTCAACTCTGAGGAGAGGTCATGAATCGCACCCGGCTTTTGTTAATCGGCTTTGTGGCCCTTGCTCTGGGCACGATCGTCAGCTACAGCGTCTATCGCACCCTGCAGAGCAAAACCGGGGGCGACGCCGCGCCCGGCGTAGAGGTGGTGGTAGCGGCCAATGACATCGCCGTGGGAGCCAAGGTGGGAGAGAGCGATGTAAAGACGGTGCGCTATACCGCAGCCGATTTGCCGGCCAACGCCTTTCACTTAAAAACCTCGGTCGTGGGCCGGGGCGCAATCCTCCCCATCGCCAAGGGCGAATTCTTCCTTCCCAACAAACTGGCGGGAGAAAATGCCGGGTCTGGAATGCCATCGCTGATTCCGCCGGGAATGCGGGCGATTTCGGTACGGGTAAATGAAGTCATCGGAGTCGCGGGGTTTGTGGTGCCGGGAACGCGCGTGGATGTGCTGCTCACCGGAAACCCCTCGGGCGCGCCCGAGCAGCAGACCACCACGGTGCTGGAGAATGTGGCCGTGATCGCCACTGGTCAAAAGTTGGAGCGCAACACCGTTGGGGAGCCACTGGTGACGCCGGTCATAACCCTGCTGGTGTCTCCCGACGATGCCCAAAAACTCACCCTGGCCACCACGCAGGGCAAGATTCAACTGGCGCTGCGCAACCCGCTGGACACCAAGCAGCAGGAACTGGCCTCGGTGAACACGGGGTCGCTGTACAAAGGCGTCCCCACTCCCGTGCACGTTGCCGCCCCGGCGCGGCCGAAGTCGATTAAGCGCACCACTCCGGTTCCGGTGACCGCAATGCCGTCGGGCTATTCGGTCGAAGTAATCAAAGGAACCAAAAAAGACGTCACCAAGTTCCAGGAACAGTAAGCACTCCGAGGAAGAAGACATGTCGATCTGCTCCCGCAGGTGGGAGGAACACAGCGTGAAACCGAGCCCGAGGGTGCGATGGGTGCTGTCCGTGTTGGTCCTGCTCACGGCGTCCTTCGCGGTCTCTCAGCAACCGCCGGCTGAGTCAGCGGCGCCCGATTCCACCCAGGCACCCGCCGCCCAGGCCCCTGGTCCCGAGGCCAATTCCCAGGCTCCGCAAGCCGCGGCGCAAGGTGCCGCACCCTTACGGGTCATGGTGGGCAAGTCGCTGTTGATCAACACCACGGAGCGGCTCAAGCGAGTTTCGGTCACCGACGACTCCGTCGCCGATGCCATTGTCGTAACTCCTACACAGATCCTGGTGCATGGCCGGTCCGCGGGCGAAGTGTCGCTGCTGATCTGGGACGAACTGGAGCGCTCGCGGAGTTTCGACTTGCGGGTCGATGTGGACGTCACCGCCGCCGCCGAGGAAGAAAGGCGGGTGTTCCCCGACGAGCAGATCAACGTCTCGCCCTCGCGCTCGGCCATCGTGCTTTCCGGCCACGTCTCCACCGAAGATGTTTCCAAGCGCGCCGGAATGATCGCCGAGGCCTACTCAAAAAATGTAGTTAACGTGCTGACTTTCGGCCCGGTAGGAGCCCAGGAAGTACTGCTGGAAGTGAAGTTCGCCGAGGTGGACCGCTCAGTCATCACCCAGCTGGGAATCAATATATTCATGCCGGGGCTGGGCAATACCATCGCGGCCAGCCAGACCGGACAATTTGGCTCCGTCAGTATCGCCCGGCCGCCGGTCTCGACCAACACCGCCAACGGCGTGACCACCACTACCACGACCGCGCCCACTACCACCATTAGCGACTTTCTCAACCTTTTCGTGGCTCGCACCGACATCAATATCGGCGCCGTGATCAAGGCCCTGCAACAGAAAAATCTGCTGCAGATTCTGGCCGAGCCTAATCTGATCGCGGTCAACGGCAAGGAAGCCAGCTTTCTGGCCGGAGGAGAATTTCCCTTCCCCATCGTTCAGCCGGGCCAGGGCTTCACCGCGGTCACCATTTCGTTTAAGCAATTCGGCGTAGAGTTAAAATTTACCCCGGTGATCATGCCCAATGGGAATATCCATTTGAAAGTGGCGCCGTCGGTCAGCGCGCTGGATTTCGCCAATGCGCTGACGATCTCCGGATTCACCGTGCCCGCGCTGAGCACGCGGAAGGCGGAAACCGAGTTCGAGCTGCAGGACGGGCAAAGCTTTGTCATTGCGGGATTGATCGATAACCGGGTGACCGATCTGTACAACAAGATACCCGGGCTGGGCGACATCCCGATTCTGGGGAATTTCTTCAAGAGCAAAAGTGCGCAAAGGACCAACTCTGAACTGATGGTGTTGTGCACGGCGCACCGGATTTCTCCCAGCATGCAGGCGCCGCCCCTGCCGGTCAATCCGAAGCCTTTTATGGAGAAGGACAAGTTCGACGGCAAGCCGTCCGATGACAAGAAGTAAGACGAATGACCTGCGTAATCTGCAGTCCGCGGTTCGGGGCACGTAGAATGTTGAAGGAGAACGAGCAGTAGGGGGCCAGAAATACGATGCCCGAACTTTCTGTCGTAGTCATCGCCCAGGATAGCGAGCAGCGCGCCGTGCTGCAGGTGCTGGTGGATGGCACCAGCGTGGCGCGCGTGGTGCACAGTTGCACCAGTTATCCGGTTGTGGTCACAGACCCAGTCCTGCGCCGAGTGCAGAGCGCGAGCCCTCAAGTGGTCCTGGTGGATGTGCCTACGGACAATTACACACTGGCACTGCGGGCCATCGAGTTGATCCACCAGGAAGTCAGCGGCGCCGCCATTTTTGCGGTGGGCAGCATGTCCCAGCCTCAGGTGATCGTGAGCGCCATGCGCTCCGGCGCGCGCGAATTCATCGAACGACCTACCACCACCACCGACCTGCTCGAAGCTTTCGTACGGCTGACGGCGGCGCAACGAAAGGTTGATCGCGAAGGGCCGCGGGGAAAAGTCTTTACCGTAGTCAATGCCAAAGGCGGGAGCGGAGCCACCACTACCGCCGTGAACCTAGCCCTGGCGCTGCACTCGGCCCACGGCAATGTCGCGCTGGTGGACATTGCCTCCCTGGGACACGCCGCCCTGCACATGAATCTGAAGCCTCAGTTCACGGTGGCGGACGCGATTCGCAATCTGCACCGGCTTGACAGCTCACTGCTCGAAAGCTTCATGACTCGCCATGGCGGCGGCCTGCAGTTGCTGGCAGGCGCCAATATGCCCCTGGTGGTCGAACCGGCCACGGCG
>DATGYF010000811.1:0-4467 GCA_035298145.1 Terriglobales bacterium
CAGATTGTGCGCATGGTGAGCCAGGCGCAGCGCAGCCGCGCTCCCATTCAGCGTCTGGCCGACCGCGTGGCGGGCTGGTTCGTTCCGGCGGTGATTGCGATTGCCATTCTTACTTTCGCGGCGTGGAGTTTGTTTGGGCCCGAGCCGCGGCTGGCGCACGCTCTGGTGAATGCGGTGGCCGTGCTGATCATTGCATGTCCATGTGCGTTGGGCCTGGCCACTCCGATTGCGATCATGGTGGGGACGGGACGCGGCGCGCACGCCGGCGTGCTGATCAAGAATGCGGAAGCGCTCGAGATCATGGAAAAAGTGGATACTCTGGTCATCGACAAGACCGGCACGCTGACCGACGGCAAACCGCGAGTCGTTTCCGTTGTCCCCATGCCCGGCGGGAAGGAATCTGGCCGGGATGAAAATGAACTCTTGCGCCTGGTGGCCAGCGTGGAGCAGGGAAGCGAGCACCCGCTCGGGGCTGCTGTGATCGAAGCTGCCAAAAGCCGGGGATTAGTTTTGGAGACTGGGAGTGAATTTCAATCTCACACCGGCCGCGGGGTGAGTGCGAGGGTGGACGGCCACAAGGTCCTGATTGGCAACGAACGTCTTCTGGAGGAGAGCGGAATTTCAGCAGCAGCGTTGGCGCAGAAAGCCGAAGAGCTGCGGCGCGGGGGCCAGACCGTGATCCTCGTTGCGGTGGAGGGGCAAGCAGCCGGCCTGATCGGCATCGCGGACTCGATCAAGGCTTCGGCGCCCGGGGCTCTGCGTGATCTGAAGGCGGAGGGCTTGCGACTGGTGATGCTGACCGGCGACAGCCGGGCTACGGCGGAGGCGGTAGCCAGGACTCTGGGCATCGAGGAATTTGAGGCGGAAGTACTGCCCGACAAGAAATCCGAAGTAGTACAGCGACTACAACATGACGGGCGGACCGTGGCCATGGCCGGAGATGGCATCAACGACGCGCCCGCGCTGGCGCAGGCTGATGTTGGTATCGCCATGGGCACCGGTACCGACGTCGCAATGGAGAGCGGCGGCATCACCCTGGTCAAAGGCGATCTCGCAGGCATCGTGCGGGCGCGCAAGCTCAGCCAGGCGACCATGCGCAATATCCGGCAGAACCTGTTCTTCGCGTTTGTCTATAACTCGGTGGGAGTGCCGATCGCGGCAGGTGTGCTGTATCCGTTCTTTGGGCTGTTGCTGAGCCCGATCCTGGCCGCGGCCGCGATGAGCCTGAGTTCGGTTTCGGTGATTACGAATTCGCTGCGGCTGCGGAAGGTGAAACTGTAGGCAGCTGTCTATGGGGTTCGAACTCTCCGGGCCACCTCTGGCCCGAGAAGGCGAAAGCGATCCAGGTCCCAGGTGTAGATGGTGGTGGCATTGGCTTTGAGCGCGCACTGGGCCAGCAACGCGTCATAGATGGTTCCTCCCACGACTCCCTGACTCACCGCAGAGGCGATGGCAGTGCAGTAGTCGCCTTCGTCGAGAGTAATGATTGTCAGCCGTTCCCGGATTTGGTCGAGGAAGAACAGTGCCTGATCTCCGCCCATTCGCTGTCCGCCCGGCATGCGGGTTAGGCTGGCGTAAACCTCAGCGAGGGTGTGGGCAGCACAGCCGGCGTTCTTCTTGTCGGCCTTCAGATAAGCAGCCGCGCTGGGCCGATGGTGCTCATGCTGGAGCAGGATGGCTGCAATCAGGACGGAGGTATCAAAGAATACCTTCACTTCTTGAACTTCCCCAAGACGTGGCGGTGGCGCTCGGCCCGCATCCGGCGAATGGTCTGGTTTACCACCTCGACGGAGAGCAGAGCGTCAGAACCAGAGTCGAAGACCCACATTCCCTGTTTCTTGTACACCCGGCCCTTACTCGGCGCGGGGCGCAGCACGATGTGGTCCTCGGAACTTTCGAGTTCCAGGGAATCGCCCGGGCTGATCTGCAAGGCGTCGCGTACGGGTTTTGGCAGGACCACGCGGCCGGCTTTATCGATGGTCAGAGTGGCATTCATAATGCCATTCTACCAAATAAAATACCATTTGTTATGCCATTTGTAGTGGCATTAGCGATGCCATTCGTTTGCGGGTTCAAAATCCAGCGTTGACTCCAAAAGTGATAACCGGGAAGGACACCGAGGTACGCGGAGGAAACTCATGAACTCTCGGGCATTGGGTACTCGCCATCAGAGCGCCAGTGGCACAATAGAACGCTGTGAGCGCTGAGATCTCTTCGATGCCGACATCTCCGGTCCGCAAGCCCGGCATCTCGCATGCCTGGCGTGCCTTGCGGTGGCGCAATTTTCGGCTGTATTTCACCGGCCAGACGATTTCGTTGATCGGCACCTGGATGACACGCCTGGCGACCAGCTGGCTGGTCTATCGCCTGACCGGCTCCGCGCTGCTGCTCGGTATCGTGGGATTCTCGGGGCAGATCCCCACGTTTGTGTTCGCCCCGTTCGCCGGGGTCTGGGTGGACCGGCTGGACCGGCGACGGGTACTGGTGGTGACCCAATTTCTGGCCATGCTGCAATCGCTGGCGCTGGCCGCGCTCACCCTGAGCCGGCACATCAATATTCAGGAAATCATCTGGCTCAGCGCCTTCCAGGGACTGATTAACGCGTTTGACATGCCGGCGCGGCAGGCTTTTCTGGTGCAGATGGTGGAAGACAAACAGGACCTGGGAAATGCTATCGCGCTGAATTCGTCGATGGTGAATCTGGCCCGGCTGGTTGGTCCTTCGCTGGCTGGAGCAGTGATCGCGGCCTCTGGCGAAGGTGCTTGCTTCCTGATTGACGGGATCAGCTACATCGCGGTGATTGCCTCGCTCCTGGCCATGCGGCTGCAGGCGGGCGCACTGAAGCCCGCCGTGCTCTCCATGCTCGGGCAGCTAAAGGAAGGCTGGGCCTACGTCTCCGGCTTCGCGCCGGTCCGCACCATTTTGCTTCTGTTCGCGATGGTCAGCCTGATGGGGTGGCCGTTTACCGTGCTCATGCCGATTTTTGCCGGGAAGGTTTTGCACGGCGGTCCGCACACCCTCGGATTTCTGATGGGCGCGGTGGGCATCGGCGCGCTGGTATCGGCAATTTCGCTGGCCGTGCGCAAGACCGTGCTGGGACTGGGAAGGATGATTCCCATCTCGACCGCCTGCCTGGGCGTGGGTCTGATCCTGTTCGGGATGTCGCGGGTCTTGTGGCTGTCGCTATTACTGATGCTGTTCTGCGGTTTCGGCATGATGCAGCAGATGGCGGCCAGCAACACCATCATCCAAACCATTGTGGAAGACGACAAACGCGGGCGGGTGATGAGCTTCTATGCCATGGCCTTTGTGGGCATGGCCCCGTTCGGAAGCCTGCTGGCTGGAATCAGCGCCCACGCCGTGGGCGCTCCGCTCACCGTCATGTTAAGCGGCGCTTGTTGTCTCGCCGGGGCGATCTGGTTTGCGACCCAGGTACGCGCGATCCGGAAACTGATCCGGCCCATCTATGTCGATCTCGGGATTCTGCCCGCGGCCAATGCGGTGATCCGCGACAGCGTGGGCGGTTGACAGAATCTGACAATCGGCCCTGAACCATAGGCCCTAAAGTCATGTGGCTGCACCATTCTGGCAATTGACACTGCCCGGGCGGTATTCAACAATTGCTTCAACAATCCAATCCAACCAGCGGAGGGGCATTTTATGGCGGACGAGGGCGAGGTTCACGTCGCGTCGGACAGTAGTGCGGGAAAATGGATCCTGTTGGCGCTCGCGGTGCTTTATGTAGCCGGGTCGCTCTATTTCATCTTTGATCTGCGCGGTCGCATCGACAAGATGAGCAAGGACCAGGCGTCCAGCAGCACGCAGATTGCCGACCTGAGCAAGCGCATGCAGTCCGCGGAAGCCGACGACGAGACTCTGGCCCATCAACTGGGCATGACCAAGAAAGAGATGGCCACCCGGTCTGCCGACCTGCAGCGGCAGCAGCGCGCAGCGGAAGCGCGCCTGGCGGAGCAGCAGAAGCAGCAGATCAGTGCGGTCAGCGGAGAAGTGGCGGGGGTTAAGAGCGACGTGGGCGGAGTCAAGACCGACGTGGCTTCCACCAAGGCCGACCTCGAAGCCACCAAGGCCAAACTGCAGAGCACGATTGGCGACCTGGGAGTGCAAAGCGGTCTGATTGCCAACACCCGCGGCGACCTCGAAATCCTCAAACACAAGGGCGACCGCAACTACTACGAATTCACCCTGATCAAGGGGGCCAAACCCCAGCCGGTTTCCACGGTGGCGCTGCAATTGAAGAAGACCGACATGAAAAAGGGAAAATTCACCCTGAACGTTACCTCAGACGACCGGACCATCGAGAAGAAAGACCGCAACGTCAGCGAGCCCATCCAGTTCTATAGCGGACGCGATCGCATGCTCTATGAACTCGTGGTCTGGAGCGTGGACAAGAAGAAAGCCACCGGATACCTGAGCACGCCCAAGGGTGCGCCGGCCCCGGTCACGGCG
>DATGYF010000812.1:0-8339 GCA_035298145.1 Terriglobales bacterium
CGGAATTTCCTCGGGCTGGATGCGCCAGCCCTCCGGGGCCTCCAGGCGCAGCGTGCCGCCGGAAGCGCCGGTCAGGTTGGAACTCACGCCTACCTTCACGCTGCGTTCGGAACCATTCGCGATCGGAACAATCTGCTCGCCTGGCTCCAGTTCGACGGAAAACGCGGGTGCGACGGCCAGCGGACGCTTCTGCTCAGTTCCCTGCTGATCTGTAAAAGCGACCATCACGGGTGCCGAAATTACCGGCAATGAACCGACGTTAGGGATCTTGGTGTCGAGGCCACGGCTTCGGAGAGCGAGGTCGGGGACATCGTAACGAAGACTCACACGAAACGGCGGCGGCGGGAACGGCAGCGTCTGATATTTAGGCTCATTCACGGTATAGACGCCGTCCCGCTCCGGGTCGTTGCGGTGCAGAGCCGGTCGGGTAGGCGGAGTGTTGGGCGGCAGCACCACCTGGAAATCAGTTTGATAATCCTTCCCGGGCTCCAGGGGGGGGATGCGCTCCCTGGCCTCGCTGTCGGTGACCTGACCCTCAAGAAATAAAGAGCGGAGTTGCACCGGGTGAGTCGAGCCGTTGTGGAGCTTTACCCTGACCGTGAACTTTTGTCCGGGGGAAATCGCGGCCAGCGGGTCCTCTCCCGGCGCCGGCGTTGTTGAGCCTTGCGGCGAAACCAGCGTGGCCTGCAAAGAGATATTGAGCGCCAGGTTGAGGGCAGTCCGGGCCTGCGATTCTTTCTCGATCAAACGGGCCAGCCGGTCTTGATTGTTGCCGCCGCGGAGCCGGCCTTCGAGACGGGCAAGCGACGCGACCACCGAGAACAACGGCGCCGCAGCACTGCCCGGGTCCTTCTCCGCTGCTTTTGCCGCCTCAGCAATCTTGGCTTCCACTCCTGCGAGCTCTTCCCTGGCCGCGGCATCGGACGGAGAAATCAAGGTTCCCAAACTCGTGTCAATGCCATCGAAGAAATCTCTTTCATGGCCGTCTTTGTCGGTGGCTGCCGGCAAGACTGAGTCCACCAGCTTGTAATAGGTGTAGCGATCGCCGGGCTCCACCGTCCAACCCCCTGCGCCCTGCGAAAGCTGGTGACGCAGTCCTGCCATCGCGAACTGGATGTAAGACATTCCCAGCAAGGGATTCACCTGCCCGGTGTTGAGCCTGACTGTATAATTTTCCGCCGCACAGGTACTCGCTCCAAAGCCGCAGACATTGCCGACGTACAGCTTCTTGGCCTGCCAGGGTTGCAGTCCTTCTTTGATCTGCTCGGGAAAGCGATTCGGGTCTGCCGCCGCGCGGAATGCCTCTTTGGTAAGAATGGCGGAAGCCTGGTGATGTCCGTGTCCATCGCGTTCGGTTCCTGAGAAGCGCGCAATCAGCACGTCCGGCCGAAAGGTTCGGATCACGCGCACCATATCGCTGAGCGGGATGTCGTGTCCGCCCCATTTCTGAAATGTTTCTTCCGGATTTTTCGAGTAGCCGAAATCCGCCACCCGGCTGAAGCGCTGTTCCACTCCGTAATAGCGGTCAGACGCAGTCAGCTCCAGTGTGCGCAGTACGCCCAGCACGTCAAACAGGTTGCTGCCTACTTTGTTCTGGCCGCCTTCGCCGCGGGTGAGAGTCATCAGCAGAGCCGTGTCCCCCTTGCCGCGCGACTCCAGGGTCAACATGCCGCCGTCTTCGTCGTCAGGGTGCGCGGTGGTCTGCATCAGGCGGGCGGTGGTTTGCAGACGAAGCAGCATCTGTTTCAGGCCAGCTGTCCCGGCGTCCGGGGGCAGAGGATCAACTGGGCTCGGCCCGCCTGCCGGCGCCTGGGCCCGGGTCGGAGCCGCCATGCAGAAGAGAACGGCGAGCAGGGCAAGACCGAGCGCCTTTCGTAGCGCCGCCGTCCCGGCGGCAGTCCGGCGGGTGTCCCGCCCGCCGCCGGGGGCGAGACGCCCCCGGGACAGCCGGCAGGATGCCGGCGCTACACTCTGAAGGTTTCCGTTCCAAACGTGCGGACGCAGAAATCGCGGGCCCAGAAATCCATGACCGGCATAGTTCATAGGGATGGGATTGCAGCTGTCGGGGATGAGGGGCAAGATTTTTCCTGTGGTTCCTCTTTTATGGACTCCTTATATGGACTGCACGGGAAACCAAGCGTTAGCCGCCAACGTTTAATCCTACCTCAGTTTATTGGTTAGGCGGCGTGCTGGGGGCCTGGACCGCCCGCTGACAGGCGTGCGCCGCGGTCAGCAACTCGTCAAACTGCCGATCGCTGTGCAGCCCTCGCAACAGGGGATCTGAAAGCAGGTTGGAGTAGGCGCAGTAGTTCAGCTCAATCGCGGTCTTCAGCATGTGGAAGGCAGCGGCCTTCTTTCCGCAGTAGGCAAAAATCGCGCCCTGATAGTAAGAAAGCTCGGGATCGGGATCTGAAGGCTGGCTGGTTTCAGCATCGTGCGCCATGCGATCCAGTTCCGATTGTGGGCGGAGCCCGACGCAGGCTTCCATGAGATCGCGGTGATAATGAGGGGCGTTCGACATATGTTTCACGGCCTCGCGGGCCTCCGCCGTCCGGCCTTCGCGCAGCAAAAGCGAGGGAGTAATGTAGTTGGCCCACTCCGAGCCCGCATCCAGCTGGATAAAATCGCGGGCCCGATCGAATTTACCCAGTTCCATGAACGCCCAGGCGCAGGAGCGGAACTGAAAATTGCCCGGAGCCAGGGTGAGGGCAGTGTCGCATTGGCGCGTGGACTCCTCGAGCATGCCGGCATACCGCTGCACATAACCCAGGGTGAAATGAGCCTGGGCGTTCTCCGGACGGCGCTTGGCCAGCGCCGTGGCTGCCTCGAAGGCTTTTGTCAACTCGCCGCGGTCCACCCGGTTTACGATGAGCTGCGAAGCGGCGGCAATCAGGTTGGGATCAAGGGCCAGCGCGCGCTCCAGCGCAACATTGGAGTGCTGGAACATCTGCTCGCCGCCATTCGAGTAAGTGGCGTCGTAATAATAACGTTGACCCACTTCGGCCCAGGCGGGGGCGTAGTTGGGGTCGAGTTCGACCACGTGTTCCAGCGACTTGATCGCATCCCGATTGGGAGCGGCATCGTGGGAGAGGGCCACACTGCGCAAATAGAGGTCGTAGGCTTCCTGATTATTGGGCCGCGTGCTGGTTTCAAGAAAGCCGCCGGCAGCGCCCAGCATGGGCAGCAAACCTTGACGGACCTGTTTGGCCAGCTGCTGCTGCATCCCGATCAGGTCCTGGGTCGAGCCCGTGAGATTGGTTTGCCACAGGAGCCTTTCCGTCCCGGTCTCGATCGCCTCCAGCGTGACCAGCAGATGGTTTCCCTGCTTCTGGAAGTGTCCGGTCAGCACCGTTCCCACATGCAGATCGCGCCCCACCTGCTGTGGGTCGAGGTCGGCGTTCACGTATTTTCTGGTTACGGCCGAAGGGCGAACATCCAGGGTGCGGGAATAAGTAAGCGTGTTGGCAATTTCATCCGCCAACGCAAAGCGAAGATAGTCCACGCTGAAATCGCCGTTGAGATTCTGCAGCGGCAGCACCGCAATGGCATTCTTGGAACCGGCTCCCATGACCGCCGCCCGGTGTTTGATAAACCAGGTGCCCACCGCCGCCAGCACCGTGATCAGAAGGGCAGTGACCGCGAGCAGAAGATAACTCTGCCGTTTGCCCGGCGTCTGGAAGGTATTGGTGAGCACGCGCACTGGCGCCGTGGCACGCCCGGCGGTCCGGGTCAATCCCGATTCGGTTTCTTTCTTCAGGTGCTGCAGGTCGGCTTTCATCTCCGCCGCAGTGGCGTAGCGCTTGTTGCGATCTTTTTCCATCGCCTTCCCGATAATGCATTCCAGTTCCTTGGGAAGCCGGGGGTTGAGCGTGATGGGCGACGGAGGTTTGGTGTGCAGCACCGCATCTAAGGTCATGACCACGTTATTGCCGGTGAAGGGTTTCTTACCCGTGGCCATTTCATAGAGCACGACGCCGAAGGAAAACAGATCGGTGCGGGGATCAAGTTCCTCGCTGCGCGCCTGCTCCGGGGACATGTAAACCGCAGTGCCCGGAATCACGCCCACGGCGGTCAGCGAATCTTCGATCGGAGTTTCTTCACTGGTGGCCAACTTCTCGTTCCGCAAAAGTTTAGCCAGACCGAAGTCGAGGACCTTGGTCTGCCCCGTGGAGGTAATAAAGATGTTGGCTGGCTTGATATCACGATGAATGATGCCCTTGGCGTGAGAGGCTGAAAGCGCATCCGCCACTTGCAGGGCCACCTCCAGCAGGTCATCGACGTCCATCGGGTTGCCGCGGATTCGCTGCTTCAGGCTCACTCCCTCCAATTTCTCCATGACAATGAAGGGGTGCCCGTTGTGATCTTCAACTTCGTGGATGGTGCAGATGCTGGGATGATTCAGCAGGGACGCGGCGCGGGCCTCGCGCTCGAAACGTTCCATGGCCTTGGCGTCGCCGGTGAGGTTGTCGGGGAGAAATTTGATGGCCACGTGGCGGCCCAGCCGGGTGTCTTCCGCCTCATAGACGACGCCCATCCCGCCGCCACCCAGCTTGCCCAGAATCTTGTAATGGGAAACCGTCTGGCCGACCATGGTGGCACTGCTCGAACTTTGGCCTGACGCTTGGCGGTCCATGGCTAAGCTCTGCCCCTGTAGCGGGTCAATGTTAGGCCGGGAGGAGTATCTGGTCAACTATCTGGAGCGAACCAGGTAGCGCCGGCGTCCCGCCGGCTGTCCCGAGGGCATCCTGCCCTCGAGTTTGAGGGCGGGACCCCCCAACCTTCACGCTAAACTATGCGACTCAAATAACGCTATAATTCAGCCCACTCATGGCACTCTCTTCCGGAACAAAGCTGGGACCTTACGAGATTCAATCCCTGGTCGGTGCGGGCGGGATGGGCGAGGTGTATCGCGCCCACGATTCCCGGCTGGACCGCACCGTGGCCATCAAGGTCCTGCCGGCATCTTTTTCGGCGGACCGCGACCGCATGCAGCGCTTCGCGCAGGAAGCCCGCGCGGCGGCGGCGCTCAATCATCCCAACATTCTTTCCATCTTTGACATTGGAGACCAGCAGGGGTCACCCTACGTTGTTTCCGAGCTACTGGAGGGCGAAACCCTGCGGGAACGGCTGAGGAGTGGAGCACTTTCGGCCCGCAAGACGATTGACTACGCATTGCAGGTGGCACGCGGGCTGGCGGCCGCGCACGAGAAGGGCATCGTGCATCGCGATCTGAAGCCGGAAAATATCTTCATCACCAACGACGGCCGGGCGAAGATTCTGGATTTCGGTCTGGCCAAGCTGATCATGCCGGAATCCTCAGGCGGAGCCGACGCCCCGACCCTCCACGCCGTCACCGAACCGGGGCTGATCATGGGCACGGTCGGTTACATGTCCCCGGAGCAGGTGCGAGGTCAAACCGCCGACCAGCGCTCGGATATCTTTGCCTTCGGCGCAATTCTGTACGAGATGATTTCCGGCAAGCGGGCTTTCCACGGCGAAACCTCCGCCGACACCATGAGCGCCATTCTGAAGGAAGAAGTGCCCGAGCTTTCCGAAACCGCGCGCAACGTTCCACCCGGCCTGGAACGAATTGTGCGGCACTGCCTGGAGAAAAATGCCTCGCAACGGTTCCATTCTGCAGGCGACCTGGCGTTCGACCTGGAAGCGCTGACCGAGATTTCCGCCACCAGCAAATCGGGTGCGCAAGCGGCGGTGCAAGAGGTGAGAGGTGCGGAGAAGCGCCGGAAACTTGCGAGTGTAGCGGCCGCAATCGTGCTCGCGGCGGCCCTGGTCGCTCTGGGCTGGTGGGTGGGACGAGGCCGCGGTGTCGCGTCTGCACCCGAGTATCAGCAAATTACTTTCCGCACCGGATCAGTCGGCAATGCCCGCTTTACGCCTGACGGCAGCATTGTTTACGACGCGTCCTGGGAAGGTGGTCCGCACCAGCTATATCTGGCCCGTACCGATGACAACGGCGCGCGCGAGTTGGGAATGAAGGATGCTGCCCTGCTCTCGATCTCAAAAAGCGGAGAACTGGCCATCCGGCTCAACACCATTTATCGAGGCGGTTATGCGCGGGTGGGAACCCTCGCCCGGGTCCCCCTGAGTGGTGGAACACCTCGCGAAGTGCTGGAGAATGTGCAGGACGCGGACTGGGCAGCCGACGGCGAAACTATGGCCTTGGTCCGCTTCGTCCCTGAGAACAGCCACTGGCGGCTGGAATATCCCGTGGGCAAGGTGCTGTTTGACAGCATTGACTGGATCAGCCATCCCAAAATTTCGCCGGACGGCAAGCGCGTAGCCTTCGCCGACCACGAAAACCCCAGCGGCGACGACCGGGGTACCGTGGCTGTGATCGAACCAGATGGGCATGAGAGGAAGTTGTCAGCGGGGTGGTCGTCGCTGGAGGGAATCCTATGGTCGCCGGCTGGCGACGAGATCTGGTTCACCGCCTCTGACAGCGGCAGTGCAGCGAATCTGCGGGGTGTGACCCTTGCCGGCAAGGTGCGGACAATCATCAACGTGCCGGGAGGCATGTGGCTGCAGGATTCTCGCGGCCCCCTTACGCTGATGATTACAAACCAGGCCCGTCTCGGAATTCGCGCCCTGCCGCCAGGAGGAAAAGACGAGGTCGAGCTGGGCTGGTTCGGGTGGTCCCTGCCGCGAGACATAAGCCGTGACGGCAAAAAAGTTCTGTTCGAGGAAGAAGCGGAAGGCGGCGGGCCGAACTACACCGTGTTTCTCCGCGACACAGACGGATCCCCACCGGTTCGGATCGGCGATGGCACTGGCGAAGCAATTTCGCCGGACAGTAAATGGGTGATCACCAAGCCGGCTAAGGGAGGCGCACTCAGCCTGGTACCCACCGGCGCCGGCGAAGCCCGGCAGTTGACTCACGACAATATCAGTTATGGATCCGTACGTTACCTGCCGGATGGCAAGCAGTTGCTGGCCTCCGGAATCGAGGCCGGACACGGCGTCCGCGATTATCTGATTGATCTGAGTAACGGCAATGCCAAACCTCTCACACCCGAAGGCACGGCGGGTACGCAGGTGTCTCCGGACGGCCGCAGCGTCGCGGTCACTGGGCCAGACGGCAAATGGGGTATTTGGCCGCTCGACGGCAGCGGTCTGCGCCCGGTTCCGGAACTCGATTCCAAATATTACGTCTCCGGGTGGACGCCGGATGGAACCTCGTTGTACGCCCTCTCCAGCCAGCGCCGCGAAGGGGCTGCCAAAGTGTACCGGGTGAACGTCACCACCGGCAAAATGGAGTTCTGGAAAACCTTCGGGGAGAATCTCCCCGCCGGAGTCGCGAGCGTGGGCGGCCCGCGTTTTTCGAGCGATGGAAGCGCCTACGCCTACGTGTACTCTCAGATTCTGTCACAGGCGTATGTGGTAAAGGGATTGAAGTAAGGCTCTCAGATTCCACAGGGGTGCCCCGTCCTCGTCTCTCCGTTTTTTGGAGAGACAGGGCGGGGTTTTTGATGTCGACATACCTCACCGAAGTTCCAGAAATCCCCCGCCTAAGCGAAGCCTGGACGTGGCACCCCTCGAGATTAATTATGTATAGAATCCTGCGGAAGAGCCCACCCATTCCATGTTGCGATTGTGGTCCACTCCCATCATCATTCCGCGGCCCATGCGGATGATGGTCATTACCGGCAGCATTTCGTCCAGCCAGATGTACATGATGCGCACTTCGGCCTTGTTGTCGCCGAAGGGCGTTTCCACCACCGGTTCGAAATGCATACGCTCCTGAAGAATGTACTGCGAACGCTGTTCCCTGGGGATGGCGGCGATATCTTCGGGCTTCAGATTGATGATTACGCCCAGCCCGGCGAAAGAAAATAACGGTTTGACCACGTAGTTCTCCAGGTCTTTCGGTATCTGGTCCACGCGGTCCAGGAACCATGTCTTGGGCACGCAGTCGTGACGCAGGTAGGGCAGCGAGAACTTGCTCAAGCGGAAGAACCAGTTGGGATGCCCCGCCCATTCCACTTCCAGATCATCGGTGAGATGGAAAGCAGTCTTGAGGTCCTTGCGCACCATTTCGTCCACAATGGCGCGGTTGTAAATGCGCTTGATCGGGGTCAGTTTGCCTGCGTCTTCGTAGAACAGGAATTTGCCCACCTTCCTGATGTGCGCAATATCGACCGTCTTGATGCCCAGCAGTTTCTCGGTCACCAGAAAATCAGGCAGGGTTTTCTGATGCAGGGGATCGATTTCCATCAGTATGACGTGGGCAGGATCGTGGTCGGCGACGATGGCGCGGCGCAATAATTTCTTATAGCTCTCCCAATCCAGACCACCCAGCAGGTATTTCAGGTTGCGGTCGA
>DATGYF010000813.1:0-2691 GCA_035298145.1 Terriglobales bacterium
GAGCAGGTTGCTTCTCCCCGAGAGATTTACAACCGGCCGGCAACTGCCTATACCGCCCAGTTCATCGGCCACACCAATCTGCTCAGCGGCGAAGTAAAGGATGGAGTGGCGCGCTGCCACTCGCTCTCCTGGCGGACCGGACTGCGCGACGGCCCCGGCCTGTTCTCACTGCGCCCTGAAAATATCCGCATCGCGGGACCCGCCAGCGGCGGCGCGACCGTACGCTTGCGCGCGAAAGTTTTGCGCCAGGCATTTCACGGTGCCACGGAATTGCTTCAGGTTGAGTGTGCTGATGGCCTGGTGCTTTCGATTCGAGCGGCCAGCAGGGAAAGCTGGACTGGAGATGTGGACCTTGAGTTCTCTCCGGCCGATGCAGTGCCGGTCCAGGGCTCGGAAGGGACCTGAAGGTGTGGGGCGGGCGCCCTCGCCCGCCGCTTTGACTTGGATCTTCTTATGTTCTCTCGCGCCTATCGAAACGCGATCACGGTGCCGCCGTTGCTGTGGGTGGCGGTGTTTCTACTCGCTCCCTACGCTCTTCTTTTCTGTTACAGCTTCTGGTCAGTTTCGTCATCGCAAGAGATTGTCCACTCCTGGACCCTGGAAAATTACCGCCAGCTCATAGCGGTGAATGTTTACTGGCAAACCCTATTGCGCTCCATGTGGATCGCGGCACGGGTAACAATCTTCTCTTTATTGCTGGGCTACCCCCTGGCCTACTACCTGTCATTTCACGCCGGCAGGAGAAAAAATCTCTTCTATCAGTTGGTGATTATTCCGCTCTGGGTCAGCTATCTGGTGCGAGCATACGCCTGGAAGACCATCCTGGGCAGCGACGGCGTCCTTAACACGCTCCTGCAATATGCGCACCTGACAAACCATCCGCTGGATTTCCTGTTATACAGCCCGTTCGCCGTGGTGCTGACGCTGACTCACATCTACACACCGTTCACCTTCCTGCCGATTTATGCGGCGCTCGAACACATCCCGCGCAACCTGGTAGAGGCATCGCACGATCTGGGAGCGTCGCCTTTTCAGACTTTCTGGCGAGTCGTGTTCCCGCTCTCCATCCCCGGAGTTCTGGCGGGAGCGACTTTCGCATTCGTGCTGAGCCTGGGTGACTTCCTCGCGCCGCTGTTGCTGGGCGGCCCCAGCGGCATCATGATTTCCAATATCGTGGTTAGTCTCTTTGGAGCAGCCTACAACTGGCCCCTGGGGGCCGCGATCTCGTTCTGCATGCTGGCCCTGGTGCTGGCGTTGTTGTTCCTCTCGGAACGTCTGGAAAAGAAGTGGAGCTTCCGATGAACCAGCGCGACCGCACTGTTCCTGCTTCGCAGTGGCTGCCCTGGCACGCCATTGTAGTTTTCGGCTTTCTTTATCTGCCCATCGTTACGCTGATTGTTTATTCGTTCAATGGATCAGGCGTGGGCGGATTTCCGCCGCGCGACCTGACTCTGAACTGGTATCGCCTGCTGTTTGCCGATGATGCCATCTGGACCTCCGTGCTGAACAGCCTGGAGGTGGCCTTCGCTGCGATGGCGATTTCGCTGACCTTAGGAATTCCCGCGGCGCTGGCGCTCGATCGGGCCAACTTCCCCGGCAAGGCCCTCTTCCGGCGGCTGGTGCTGCTGCCGCTCATTCTCCCCGGAATCATCACCGGCCTTTCCCTGTTGATGCTGTTTCGCGCGGCCGAGATGAAGCTGAGCCTGCTGACCATCATTCTCGGCCATGGCACCGCGCTCATTTCAGTCGCCACCACGGAAGTCTTCGCTGGTTTGCAGAAGCTCGACCGCGCGCAGGAGGAAGCGTCGCTCGATCTGGGCGCGAATTACTGGCAGACTTTCTGGCGCGTGACTCTGCCCAACCTGCGGCTCTCAATCATCGGTGCGGCGCTGCTGATCTTCACGCTCTCGATGGACGAAATCGCAGTCAGCTTTTTCCTGATCGGCCGTGACAACACGCTGCCCCTGGAAATCTGGGGACGCCTAAGGCGCGGCATCACTCCGGAAATCAATGCCATTTCCACCATCATCTTTATCTTTTCATTGGCTGCGATCGTGACCTGGTATCGCTTGCGGGCGAAAGGCGAGGCTGACCTGGTTTTGTAGCCGGCATCAAGGTTCCACCCCGGATTAAGTGCGAGGGTGTCCCACTCTCGTCTCTCCCGTTCTTTGGGAGAGACAGGGTGGGTTTTTTTGTGGAGCCCGCCACTCTCAGAGAAAAACCCCGCCCTGTCTCTCCAAAATACGGTGAGACGAGGGCGGGGCACCCCGCTCTGGTTGGCAAAGCATTCCTCGAGACCAGGACTTACTCCCATTGCGGAGTGGGGGTCGTGCCCGGGAAACTACCTCGCTGCGAAACCTCAAATACATAGTAAAGTGGTAGTAGAACCAACCTCAGGAAGGCAACCGACTTTTGACTTCAAACATTCGTAATATCGCGATCATCGCCCACGTGGACCATGGCAAGACTACCCTGGTGGACGCCATGCTGCGGCAGAGCGGCACCTTCCGCGCCAACGAGCATCTGGTCGAGCGCGTGATGGATTCAAACGAACTGGAACGCGAGCGCGGCATCACCATCCTGGCCAAGAACACGGCCGTGTTCTATCACGACGTGAAGATCAACATCGTGGACACGCCCGGCCACAGCGACTTTGGCGGCGAAGTGGAACGCGCGCTGAAGATGGTGGAC
>DATGYF010000814.1:0-4204 GCA_035298145.1 Terriglobales bacterium
AGCCTAGATTTTGTGCCTGCCAAGATAGATCATCTTGTGCGCGCTGCCAACCCCTTTTTCGTCTTTTTGTGCGCCCGCCTTCCCGGAAGGGACAAGCTCTTGGAAGTGGCGCAGATTGCGGAGTTTCGGAGGATGTCTCCAGATTGTCAAAACCACCGGACTCCACGCCCGGCTGTGGAATTCTGGAAAAAATCAATAATGGAAGGACGGGCGTCCCGCCCGTCGCACGGGCGTGGACGACCGCGCCCACATCGCCCGCGCTAAAAGGATTGCAGTCCTTTTTCGTAAGCTTGGATCAGCTTGTCCCAGGTGGCACTAGCCTGGGAATCGATCACCCTGCGGGCAGGATCGGCGTCGAACCAGGCTAGCGACTGGCGAATGCCCTGCGCGAATCGGGTCGTAGCCACATAATCGGGAACGAAGCGCTTAATTTTGCTGTTGTCGAACACCACGCTTACCGACTTGTCTCCAATCAGCGTGCCTTCCATCTCCGGCAGACACGCCACCATGAAGTCGGAAGGAATATGCACGATCTTCGGTTCCACTCCAGCCGCCGCTCCCACGATGCGGTAGAGTTGGTCCCAGCTCAACACCTCGTCGGTTGTGATGTGGAAGGCGTGACCGATCGCCTGCTCGTGACCAAGCAACCCGACAAACCCTTTGGCAAAATCGCTGTCGTGGGTGATCACCCAAAGCGATGAACCATCGCCCGGCACGATGACCTTCTGCCCTTTCCGCATGCGGTCCACCACGGTGTAGGAGCGCTCCCAGCTATTGATGACGAGCGGGATGAGAGTCTCGCCGTAAGTAAGTGAAGGCCGCACGATCGTGATGGGGAATCCTTCCTCGCGATAGGCTTTGAGCAACCGCTCTTCGCAGGCGATCTTGTTTCTCGAGTAGTCCCAGTGCGAATTGGCCAGCGGCGTCGATTCGGTAATCAGGTAATCGGTGGCAGGCTTCTGATAGGCGCTGGCGGAACTGATGAAGATGTATTGCCGGGTGCGTCCACGAAACAATCCCAGGTCGCGCTCGATGTCCGCCGGAGTAAACGCAATCCAGTTGACGACGGCATCGAAGTGCCGCCCCCGCAACACCCGCATAACCGACGGCGGATCGTTGAGATCGGCACGTACCACCTCCGCGCCGGCGAGCCAGTCGGCTGCGTGCTGTCCGCGGGTAAGCAGCGTGAGATTGATGTTGCGCCGTAATGACAACCGGGTACAGGCGCTGCTGACGATCCCGGTGCCACCAATAAAGAGTACGTTCATGCGCCGCCATTGTAATGGAAGACCACCTGATCGAAGCCCACGTGGGGACAGCCGCCTTCGGCTGTCCGGCGGAGCACAGCTCCGCAAGTCTGGCCTGGAAAACCCCGGTCGAGCTGCGCTCGACTGGACAGCCGGGGGCGGCTGTCCCCACGTGGGCTTGGATCACCAGCGATGCTGCACCAGGGGGCGGATTCTCTCGTCGTAGATGCGGCGCACCGCGGCCATAGCTTCCGGCCCAAGCGGCGAAAGCTCAGAAGCACCGCAGTTATCAGCCACCTGCTCCGCTCGCTTGCCTCCCGGAATGGCGCAGCTGACCGCGTCAAACATCAGTATCCAACGCAGCGCGAACTGGCTCATCGAGACCCCGGCCGGCAGGAGTTTCCTGATCTCCCCCACCGCCGCCAGCCCAGTTTCGTAGTCCACTCCGGAAAATGTTTCGCCCACATCGAAGGCTTCGCCCCGCCGGTTGAAGTTGCGGTGATCGTCGGCTGCGAACGTAGAGTCGCGGCGAAGCTTGCCCGTAAGCAGCCCGCTGGCCAGTGGCACCCGCGCCAGAATGCCCACTTGTTTTTCCCTGGCTTTCGCGAAAAACTCCTCGGCGGGACGTTGCCGAAAGCAATTGAAGATGATCTGCACCGTCTTCACGTTGGGCAACTTGATCGCCAGCAACGCCTCTTCGACTTTTTCCACGCTGACGCCGTAATAGCGAATTTTTCCGGCGGCCACCAGATCATCGAGCATCCCGAAAACTTCGGGGCGGGAATAGAGCACCGTTGGCGGGCCGTGCAGCTGCACCAGATCGAGCCTCTCGGTGGAAAGATTTCGCAGGCTGTCTTCGATCCAGGCTGAAAGATTCTCGCGGGTGTAGCCTTCAACCGTTTGCCGGGGCAGACGCCGTCCCGCCTTGGTGGCAACGATGATTTCTTCGTTCTTCCGCTCCTTCTTAAGCCGGGCAATCAGGCGTTCGCTGCGGCCGCCGCCGTAAACGTCCGCGGTATCTATGAAATTCACGCCGCAGTCGATGGCCTGATGCAGGGCAGCCATTGATTCTTCATCAGAAACCTGGCCCCATGACCCGCCAATCGCCCAGGCGCCAAAGCTGATTTCTGAAACCTTCCATCCCGTACGACCGAGTGCCCGGTAGTGCATGCTTTCTTTTCTCCTGAAAAAACGAAGTGATGGCTCACGTGCCCAATCCCCATTCCTGAGGGGCTTCAGCCCCGAAGGATCTGGCGCCCAGCCACGTCATCGCTTGCCCGCCGCGTATCCGCTCGACGCCAGATGCCTCGCAGGCTTAGCATGAAACCTTGGCTTAACAACAGACATCAAACCCAGCCACTGCCCTTACCGTCCTTCATTGACTGACTTTGTTTGTTATACGTAACATTCTAGTCCCCCAGATGATCGGCCATACCATCTCGCACTACCGCATCATCGAGAAGCTGGGGGGCGGCGGGATGGGTGTGGTTTACAAAGCTGAGGACACCGAGTTGCGCCGGTTGGTGGCCCTCAAGTTTCTGCCCGACCTGGTTGCCCAGGACCCAGCGGTACTGGAACGATTCCGGTGGGAAGCGCGGGCCGCGTCTGCGCTGAATCATCCCAACATCTGCGTGATCTACGAAGTCGGCCAGGCGCAGCGCCGGCGCTTTATCGCGATGGAGTTTCTGGATGGTGTGACGCTCCGTCAACGCATCGCGGAAGGGCCCGTGCCCTTGTCCCAGCTGCTCGACCTCGGTATCGAGATCGCCGACGCGCTCGACGCCGCGCACACCCATGGCATCATGCACCGCGACATCAAGCCGGCCAACATTTTTGTGACCCAGCGCGGCCACGCCAAGATTCTGGATTTCGGCCTGGCGAAGTTCACCGTGGGGGACGAAGGCAGCATCAGCGGCGACACTTTCGGGGGAGACACGCGGTCGCCGGATGACCTCAATCGCCGGGGGACCACTCTGGGAACCATTCCTTACATGTCGCCGGAACAGGCGCTGGGCCAGCCCCTTAATATCCGCACGGATTTGTTCTCGTTCGGGGTCGTACTCTACGAGATGGCGACCGGAGTCCAGCCCTTTCAGGGACAGACGGCGGCCGCGGTTTTCGACTCCATTATTCATCGAGTGCCGGAGTGGCCCGTGGGATCCGCCCCGCCGGCGTTTGAGAGCATCGTGCGGAAGGCTCTGGAGAAGAATCCAGATCGTCGCTATGCCAGTGCGGCAGAGATGCGGACCGATCTGCAAAATCTTCGCCGCACCACCGAATCAGGCCTGGCCGCATCCACCGTGGCCGCCGCGAAACCCGCGCCGGACTCGAAAGAGCGAATCCGTTCTTTTTTTGCCGCCGCCACCACCGTTCTCAAACCGCAACCCAGGGTGGGTATGGCAGGCCGGCTCGTCATGGCTGCCTGTGCCGCCGCAGCCCTGGTTGTACTGTTTCTTTTCCTGAGATCGCCCCAGAACCCACCCGCCGTGATTTCGGTGCTGCAGATCACCAGCGACGGCACTTCGAAGCGATCTCTGGTCACGGACGGAAGTCGGGTTTACTTTTCCGAATATCTGAGCGGCCATTCGGTCCTGAGACAAGTTTCGGTCTCAGGCGGCGAGACCGCCCCTGTGCCCATCTCCCTCGTCAGCGCCGACATCTATGATTTCTTTCCGGGCCGCTCGGAGTTGCTGGTGAAAGGCGTGGCCGAAGGCTCGGAGACGGAGTGGCCAATCTGGATACTACCGCTCCCCGCAGGCTCGCTCCGGCCGGTAGGAGACATCCTCGCGCACGGGGCCACCTGGGCGCCGGATGGTCAGCGCATCGTGTATGTCAGGAAGTCGAGCGTGTACACATGCAATGCCGATGGAACCGATTCGCGGGAACTGGTCACCGTGCCGGGAGTTCCTTTTGCGCCGCGATTTTCTCCCGACGGGCGCCGCTTGCGTTTCACCATT
>DATGYF010000815.1:0-6231 GCA_035298145.1 Terriglobales bacterium
TCCCGTGCACTGGGTTGGGACACGCCTTCGTCTCCATCACAGTCGGGGAAATATTTCTCCGGCCGTTCATTTGGACATCTGGGCTATACGGGAACTTCGCTGTGGATCGATCCCGAGCGTCAGCTTTCCATCACCCTGCTCACCAACCGGACCTGGCCTGACTGCGAGAATAAAGCGATCAAGGACGTGCGGCCCACGTTTCATGACGCGGTGGTGGAAGCGCTGGAGAGAACGCTTTGAAGCGAAGATCGAGCATCCCGCAAGAGGACCTGAGCCACCTAACCACCGAGCAAACCAATCGTGCTTCCACCGACTTGGACCTGAAGTCGGCGCTGGAAGTGGTGCGCGTGATCAACGCCGAGGACGCCAAGGTGGTGGTGGCGGTGCAGCGGGCTCTGCCGCAGATTGCGCGCGGGGTTGGCCTGATCGCGAACGCGCTGCAGCGGGGCGGAAGACTGATCTATGTCGGCGCGGGCACCAGCGGACGGATTGCCGCCCTCGATGCGGCGGAGTGTCCTCCCACGTTTGATGTCGATCCCCGGACGGTTCAGTTCATTATGGCAGGCGGGCCCGCGGCTCTGGCTGCGGCGCTGGAGGCGAACGAAGATTCCCGCGACCTGGGCAGGCGGGAGATGGCGAAGAGGAAGCCGGGCAGGAATGACGTGATCGTCGGAATTGCCGCCAGCGGACGCACCCCGTTCACTATAGCCGCCGTCGAGTATGCGCGGAGTAAAGGAGCGCAAACCATTTCCGTGACCTGCAATCGCAATACCCCGCTGCAAAAAGCGGCCCAACTGGGCATCGTGACTGAAGTGGGGCCGGAGGTGATCTCAGGATCCACCCGCATGAAGGCGGGCACGGCGCAGAAAATGGTGCTCAACATGCTCTCCAGCGGAGCCATGACCCGGCTGGGATACGTTTATGGCAACCTGATGGTGCACGTCACCCCGCGAAATTCGAAGCTGGCGGCACGCAGTGTGAGCATCCTGCAACAGGCTGCGGGCGTGGGTGCGGAGGTTGCCGCCAAAGCTTTGCAGGTAGCGGGAAACAGCGTTCCGGTAGCGCTGGTTATGCTGCAGGCGGAAGTTGATCGCCGGGAAGCGGAGCGGGCGCTGAAGGCGGCGGGCGGACATGTACGGCGGGCCATCGCGGCGGCCCGCAGTTTGTAGCGCCGGCGTCTCGCCAGCTGTTCCGAGGGCATCCTGCCCTCGAAGGGTGGGGGCGGGACGCCCCCACGACAGCCGCCGGGACGGCGGCGCTACCAAACCCGGCGCGGGCGAGTCGCCCGCGACCACACAAAAATCACACATCACCCCCCACCCGGCCGTGTCCTACCGAGTAACGGTCTTCCGTACACTCTTTTCCACCATCGCCATTAGAATGGTGCCGTATGGATAAGTTTGTGATCCGCGGCGGCAATCCGCTGCTGGGTACAATTCGGGTCAGTGGTGCCAAGAATGCCGCGCTGCCGGCCATGGCCGCGGCCCTGCTCACGGAAGAGCCTGTCATTCTGGAAAATGTTCCGCAGGTGCGCGACATTGAAACTACCCGCAAGCTGCTGGCTGCGATGGGCGCCGAAGTCGAGCTGGGATACGGCCGGGCGCAGCATCGTACTACGATCTGCGCGCGAGATCTGACCAGCCCGGAAGCGTCGTATGAACTGGTCAAGCAGATGCGGGCCTCATCGCTGGTGCTGGGCCCCCTGCTGGCGCGCTGCGGACGGGCGCGCGTTTCCTTGCCGGGCGGCTGCGCCATTGGCGCGCGTCCCATCGACCTTCACATCAAAGGCCTGGAACGCCTGGGCGCGAAAATCACGCAGGACCACGGCTACGTCGAGGCCAGCGCCGAGCGGCTCAAGGGCGGCGAGGTTCTGTTCGACAGGATTACGGTAACGGGCACCGAAGACTTGCTCATGGCGGCCACTCTGGCCGAGGGCGAAACCGTGATGCAAAATTGCGCCCGCGAACCCGAAGTTGCCGACCTGGCCGACCTGCTCAACAAAATGGGGGCTCAAATTGAAGGCGCGGGCACTTCAACCATTCGGGTGAAAGGCGTCAGCAAGCTGCATGGCGCGAAACACCGGATCATTCCGGACCGGATCGAAGCCGCGACCTTCATCCTTGCCGGAGCTATGACCGGCGGCGACCTGAACATCGCGGGCTGCGAGCCCACCCATCTGGACGCGTTGCTCGAAAAGCTCGCCGAAGTGGGAGTGAAGACCCGGCTTACCGCCGATTCGGTGCGCGTGATGGGAGACGTTCCCATCACGGCGGCGGACATTGTGACCGAAGAGTATCCCGGCTTCCCTACCGACATGCAGGCGCAGTATATGGCGCTGGCCACCCAGGCCGAGGGAACGTCGGTCGTCACGGAGAACATTTTTGAGAATCGCTTTATGCACGCGCTGGAAATGGTGCGCATGGGCGCGAACATCAAGATTGAAGGAAGGCGCGCGGTGGTGCGCGGCCCCTCCCCATTGAGCGCGGCGGCGGTGCTGGCGTCCGATCTGCGGGCATCGGCTTCTCTGGTGCTGGCCGCACTGGTGGCGGAAGGCGAGTCGATCATCGACCGCGTGTATCACATCGATCGCGGCTACGAGAACATCGAAGAAAAACTGCGCGGCGTGGGAGCACAGATTCGCCGCATCGGAGAGATCCTGCCCAAGCGGGCGGCAGCCCCGGCCCGAGTGTAGGCGCGAGCGTCCCCACTCGTGCGTACAACCAACCCCGAGGATTCCCGCGCAAGCGGAGCTTGGACGAGGCACCCGCTTTACTCTTACGGAACGCGCTGCATTGGCCGACGCACCCTCCTCCTCAAGTACAATGTCTTCCGCTCTACCGGGGGACCTCTAATGGCATCGCGTCTTCTGTCGCGGATCTTTCTATCAGTACTGGCTTCTGTCACTGTCAACGCGCAAACTCCCGAGCTATCAAAGCCGGTGCAGGAATTCGTCCGTGTCAACTCGGGCAAGACTGTGCTCACGCACGTGCGGATTATCGATGGCACCGGAGCGGCGGCCGTTGACGATCAGAACGTTGTGATCGAAGGCGGAAAGATCATGGCGGTCACGAAGGGTGCCGACGTAGCGGCGGACAAGGGCACCGCGGTTCTCGACCTTCACGGACATACGGTGATGCCGGGCCTGGTGGGAATGCACGATCACCTTTTTTATATCGTGCGGCCGAATCTCGACAGCCGGCGGCACTTTGACAATCCCGTGCTGGTGACCCAGATGACGTTCTCCGCGCCACGCCTGTATCTCGCCGGCGGCGTCACCACCATGCGCACCACCGGCAGCGTCGAACCCTACGCCGACCTGAATTTGAAGCGCGACATCGATGCCGGCAAGCTTCCCGGGCCGCATCTGGATGTGAGCGGACCGTATCTCGAGGGAGCGGAGAGCTACTTTATCCAGATGCCGCATCTGACCGGCCCTGACGACGCGCGGCGGACGGTGGAGTACTGGGCGGATCGGGGAGTGACGTCGTTCAAGGCCTACATGAACATCACGCGTGCCGAGTTGAAGGCCGCGATCGATGCGGCCCACAAGCGCGGCATCAAAGTGACCGGGCATCTGTGCTCGGTGACATACAAAGAGGCGGCCGAACTGGGCATTGATGATCTTGAGCACGGCTTCTTCGTCAACACCCAGCTTGACGCCGGCAAAAAACCAGATGTCTGCAGTGAAAGCGAGGGCGACGAAACGCTTGCCCGCATGGCTCCGGGCACGCCCGAGGCGAAGGAGTTGATTGATACGCTGGTCAGCCATCACGTGGCCATCACTTCAACGTTGCCGGTATTCGAAGGAGACCTGGGCGGAGGGCGTCCGCCGCTGCGGCAGCAGGCCCTGGACGCGATGAGCCCGCAGGCGCGCGAGGATTTCTTCCTGCTGCGGCAGCGCCCGGCATCTGCGCCGGCGCCGAAAATTGACCCTGCGGTGCTCTGGAAGCATGACCTGGGACTGGAACACGCCTTCGTCGCCGCCGGTGGATTGTTGCTCGCCGGGCCTGATCCCACGGGACGGGGTGACGTGCTGCCGGGATTTGGCGATCAGCGCGAGATTGAATTGCTGGTCGATGCCGGATTCCCGCCGGTCGAGGCCATCAAGATCGCTACGCTGAATGGCGCTGTTTATCTGGGCCGGGACAAACAGATTGGGTCGGTGGCCGCCGGAAAGAATGCGGACTTGGTGGTGGTTAAGGGAGATCCCTCAAAACAGATTTCAGATATCGAGAATGTCGAAATTGTTTTCAAGGATGGCATAGGCTACGACTCCCAGAAACTGCTGGATTCGGTGCGGGGAAGGTATGGGCAGTACTGAATACCGAGGGTGCCCGATTTGTCGCGTTTTTTGAGGCAAGCAGGCTGAATGGTGTTTCAGTTCCCGGCCGGGCTTTGCCCGGCTGGACAGCCGAGGGCGGCTGTCCCCACGTGGTTCAATTTCCCCGCTTGCTTCCAGCTCAGGGCGGCGGCTATTTTGCTGGAGTGCTTCGACGAAGCCCCACAATCGTTTTGCTGGCCTGGTTTTGCGGTTCACTGATGTCGCAAGTCGCGCCTTCCCCGTTCCGGGCCGGCAAGATCATTCCTAAAGTTGTGTGCAGTGCGGACAGCAGGCAGAGTTATGCGCTCTTTCTGCCTTCCACTTTTTCGGCCACGCGGAAGTGGCCCATCATTTATCTGTTCGACCCGCTTGCCCGGGGTGAAGTTGCAGTGGAAGCGGTGCGGGCGGCGGCGGAGAAGTTCGGGTACATCGTTGTGGCCTCGAACAACTCCCGCAATGGCCCGATGGCGGACTCTACAGCCGCCGCGAATGCGGTATGGCATGACACGCAGGAGAGGTTTCCGGTCGAAGAACAGCGTCGTTACCTGGCTGGGATGTCTGGCGGAGCGCGCCTGGTGACGGCCATCGCGCTGTCCTGCGAGGGTTGCGCCGCCGGCGTGATCGCAAACGCCGCCGGATTTCCAATCGGCAAGCCCCCGCAGCGCAATATGAAGTTCGCCTACTTTGGGGCCGTGGGCAATGCCGACTTCAACTACGGAGAATTCGTGGACTTGCGAAAGAATCTGGAAGACGCGGGGGCGCAGTATCGCATCCGCATCTTTGAGGGCCAGCATGGATGGGCGCCGCCGGAGGTGTGGCTGGAGGCGCTTAACTGGATTGACATCCGGGCCATGGCGGCGGGGAGTTTGGCGCGCGATCCGGCGCGCATCCAGCAAACTGCGGATGAGGAACTCGCCCGGGCGCGCAACCTGCAGGCGACAAATAATTTGCTGGCGGCGGCGCGACAGTACCACTCCCTGGTGCGGGATTTCAAAGGCCTCACTGACGTCAGCGCGGCGGAAAGCTCGCTGGCTGAACTCGTGAAGAACAAGGGGGTGAAAGCAGAAGAAAAGCAGGAGGCCTCGGCGCTGGAGCAACAGGCGCGGATCAGCGAGCCTTTTGCCGACCAAATGCAGTCCATTGCATCGGGTGACAGCGACAACGTTGACCTGAACGCGCTCAAACACGACTTTGCGGATCTCAAGAAACGCGCGGACAGCACGCCGAATTCGGACGACTTGAAAGCGCTGGTGGTGCGGCGGGCGCTGGGAGGACTGGTGATCGGAGCGTACGAGTCTGGGCAGCACAGCATGGAGGGCAAAAACTACCGGGCGGCGCTGGCCTATTTTGATCTGGCGGCGGCGGGATCGGCCAATCCGGCCTTTGCGCACTATCAGCGGGCGCGAGCCTACGCGATGCTGGGCAACAGGAAAGGCACGATGGCCGAGTTGCGGCTGGCGCTGGCCGCGGGATTCCACGATGAGTCGGCGCTGAATGCTGGCGAGTTTCAATCTTTTCAGGAACTGGCGGAGTTTCAGACGCTGGCGGCGGAGTGGAAAGCGGCGGGCGACAAGGAACGGGTCAATCCTTGAGTTGCGGCATCTCTAAAGCAGGCCCGCGATCGCGCATAACGATTCGTCGGCGAATCGTTATGCTGCGAGGGGCATGCTTTTTCCCGCCAGGAGGGGCGCTGCTGGCAGAATAAGTGACCTTCCCTCTTCGGCCCCTAGAAAACTCTCCAGACGAAGTGGGCGATCAGGGCGAACAGTACGATCAGGAATCCGGTAATCCAGATGAGGAATCTGGCGGTGAGCTTTGGGGACTCGATTTCTTTTTTGTCCATACTTCAGGATACGCCTTCGGCAACTCTTGCAAAGGCAGGAACCGCAAGCATATCCAGCCTACCCATG
>DATGYF010000816.1:0-3234 GCA_035298145.1 Terriglobales bacterium
GCGGGGACGTTCAGAGGAGACAGCGGCGCCATCCTACCCACCCTGTCTCTCCAAAAACGGACAGACGAAGGCTGGACATCACGCTCACACTGGCCAACGGGCGCTCCCGAAGCTGCACTCCTCCCAATCCGACAATGCCGATTCGCCTTCTTTCCGTAACCGGCGCTCAACTCGCAATGTGTGAAGCGTTCGCCTCCGATGAAGCAAGTAGCAGACCTACCGGCTCCCCTATGGAAACCACAGGAAGCTCCGTCCCCAGTACGCCGCCACTACACTTGTTGCTGGTGGGGGACAACGACGGCTTCCTCTATCTGAGCACACTCCTCAGCCGGACCGGGGGCGGGCACCTGGGTCTGGACCACGCACGCTCGACCGAAGAAGCGCTGGTACGCCTGGGTCAGTCCACTTACGATCTGTTGTTATGCGAATTCAAGCCGGAAGAGGGTGCGCCATCTCGCCTGCTGCACGAGTTACGCCGGAAGCATCCCGGCGCACCCGCGATCTTTCTCAGCGACCACATGGATGAAATCGCCGTGGAGATGGCACTGAAACAGGATGCCGAAGATGTCCCGGCAACATCCGCCCCAGATCAGCCGGCGATTCCTGGCAACATCCGCTATGCCATTGACGTCGTTCGCAAGGAACGGCAACTGGAGAAGACGGAAGACACCCTGCGCAAGCTCTGGCGCGCGGTCGAGCAGTCGGCCGACCTGGTCATGATTACCGATCGCGAGGGCGTGATTGAGTACGTGAATCCGGCTTTCGAGGCGGTCTCGGGCTACACTCCCGGAGAATTGATGGGCCAGACCCCGCGAGTCCTGAAATCCGGCCAGCAGAATGCTGAACTCTACAGGGAGATGTGGCAGACCATTCTCGCGGGCAACGTGTTTCGCTGCATTATGGTGAACCGCAAAAAGAACGGAGACGTCTTCGTCGCCGAGAAAACCGTAACTCCCCTGCGCGACGGTGAAGGCAGGATCACGCACTTTATCTCCAACGATCGCGACATCACCGACCGCCGGCGGCTGGAAGATCAGCTGCAACAGGCCCAGAAGATGGACGCCATCGGGAGATTGGCGGGAGGCGTGGCGCACGACTTCAACAATCTGCTGATGGTCATCAGCTCCTACGCCGAGCTGATGCTCGATACCCTGGCGCCTCAGCATCCCCTGCGCCGCAATGTGGATGAGATCCAGAAAGCCTCCCGCCGCGCCGCCGACCTGACCCGGCAATTGCTGGCCTTCGGACGCAAGCAGATGCAAAGCCTGCAACTGCTCGATCTCAACCAGATCATCGAAGATGTCAACAAGATGCTGCCTCGCCTGATCGGAGAAGATATCGAGCTGGTATTCGTTCCCGGAGAGAAGCTAGGCAAGGTCAAGGCGGACCCGGTGCAGATCGAGCAGATTCTCATGAACCTTGCCGCCAATGCCCGCGATGCCATGCCCAAGGGCGGGCGGCTGGTCATCGAAACTGCAAGTCTGCGGCTGGACGACGTCTATGCCCAGGAACACTCCATCGTTCCGCCCGGCCTCTATGTTGTGCTGACGGTCACGGATTCGGGATCGGGAATCGCGCCCGAGCATCTATCCCATATCTTCGAGCCGTTCTACACCACCAAGGAGGAAGGCAAAGGCACTGGGCTCGGCCTGGCCACGGTTTACGGCATCGTGAAACAGAACAGCGGATTCATCTGGGTCTACAGCGAGCCCGGCATGGGAACCACCTTCAAGATCTACTTGCCTCAGGCGCGGCAGGCGAAGCTTGCGCTGCAGCCTCCGGTGATGGTGGAGGGCTGCCCGCGAGGCTGCGAAACTCTGCTGCTGGCCGAGGATGAAGATGCTGTCCGGCAATCCACTCGGGAATTTCTCAGCCTGAGCGGTTATATCGTTCTGGAGGCGAAGAATGGCACTGAAGCACTGGCCCTGGCGAGGGCGTACAACGGCGTCATCGATCTGATGATCACGGACGTAGTCATGCCTCAGATGGGCGGAGCGAGGCTGGCGGCAGAACTGGTGGCAGACCGACCGGAAATGAGGGTCCTCTTCGTCTCCGGCTATGCCGAAACCACCTTCCAGCACCACGGTACGATTGACGTAACCACCCGCTTCCTGCAAAAACCCTTCTCCTTGAAGACCCTGGCCCGCAAGATCCGCGAGGTCCTCGACCAGGCCAAACCCGCGCTCGCCGCCGCGGCCAGCGTCTAGCCTTTGCGAGCTTTGCGAAATCCTTTGCGCCCTTTGCGGTTAAAGATTTCTGAGTGTTCCGGCCGCGGACTGTTTCCCCGCAACTCATCCCTCGTATAATTGCCTGCCGGATCCCCAATGAACCTCCCAGCTGCGCTCATCCCTGCCCACAGAAAGTCAACCCCGTGACGGCTGCGGCCCTGGTATGGCGTGTGCTTCTGGGAATCGTGCTGCTGGGCATCTGCAGTTCTACAATTTTTCTGTTGATGGTCCTGATAGCAGCGATCCGATGGCGTCGCGGCGCACGCGGAGCCCGGCAGGCGGCCATTGTAACCCCCGAGTCTTCGCTGCCCGCCGTCACCATTTTCAAACCGGTGCACGGTATGGAGGCCCAACTGGAAGAAAATCTGGAAAGCTTCTTCAAGCAGGACTACCCCGCGTTCGAAATTGTGTTCGGGGCCCGCGATGCCAATGACGCAGGGCTCCAACTCGCCGAGAAAATTCGCCAGCGCTATCCGCAGGTGAAGAGCCGGATCGTCGTCTCAGGCGCGCCTACCTGGCCCAATGCCAAAGTCTTCTCTCTGAGCAAGATGATTCCCGGTTCCACCAACGATTACTTCGTGATCAGCGACAGCGATGTGCGGGTCTCGCCGCATTTTCTCCGCAATGTGATTCCAGCGCTGCTCGATCCCGCAATCGGCCTGGTGACCTGCCCCTACCGTGGCGTGACCGCGGGTGATTTCTGGTCAACCCTGGAGGCATTGGGAATGTCAGTAGAAATGCCCTCCGGAGTCATGGTCGCGGACATGCTGGAGGGCATTCGCTTCGCCCTGGGCCCGGCTGTCGCCTTGCGTCGCGACGCCCTGGACAAGATTGGCGGTATCGCGGCGACTGCAGATTACTACTCCGACGATTTCGTGCTGGGCAACCTGATCTGGGCGGCGGGTTACAACGTTATTTTTTCTCATCACATCATCCAGCACGTGCTCACCCCACGCTCGCTGAAGCGCACCCTGGGCGACCAGTTGCGCTGGATGAAGAGCACGCG
>DATGYF010000817.1:0-6146 GCA_035298145.1 Terriglobales bacterium
CGGTTGGGGCGGCCCGCCCGGGGGTGGCGGAATCGAAATGTCGATGTTGGTCACCGCGCCCAGCGACGACAGCGGCTTGTCAAACTCCGGCGGATTGCCCACCACCAGTATGGCCAGTTTTTCCTTGTGCAGGTATTTGGAGGCGGCGCGCGCTACGTCCGCCTCGGTTACTTTTTCCACGCCCTCGCGGAACTTTTCCAGATAGTCCTGGGGGTAGCCATAAAATTCGTAGGCCATGCGCTCGCGCAGAATCTTGTCGGGCGAATCAAGATTGAAGATGAAGCCGTTCAGTATGGCATCCTTGGCCAGCTTGATTTCGGCTGCGGAAATGGGATGCCTGGCTACGTCGTCAATCTGTTGGTCCAGGGCCTTGATGGCTTCCAGCGTACTGGCACTCTTCGTTCCCATGGCCAGGCGCACCATGCCGGGATGATCAAAAGCGGTCCCGATGCCGCCGCCGACGGCATAGGCCAGCCCCAGTTGGGTGCGAATGGTGCGGAACAAGCGTGAAGAAAAGCCGCCGCCGAAGGCTTCGTTAAAGACGCGGACAGCGTAGTAGTCAGGATTGTCGCGCCGGATGCCGACGGCGACCATGTCGATCGAACTCTGGTTCACATCGTCTTTTTGGACGAGATAGTAGCCCGGTTTGGCGGGCGTGAATTCGATCTTTTCTTCCTTCAGCGCAGGGCCCTTGGGCCACGCGCCGTAGGCCTGGCGCAGCTTGGCTTCCAGCGCGGCCGCGTCGAAATCGCCGACGATCCCCAGAATGATGTTGTTGGGATTTACGTGAGCGTGGTGCCAGTCGATGAAGTCCTGGCGGGTGACGGCAGCGACCGTCTTGTACTCGGCAACCCGCGCGTACGGATTCTGGGCGCCGTAAGCCAGCTTCGCGGTCTCGCGGCCCACAATGCCATCGACGTCATCGTTGCGACGGGAGATGGCGTCGAAATACTCCTTCTGTGCCAGGTCAAGCTTGTCGGCGCGGAACTCCGGCCCGCGCAACAGGTCGTCGAACACCTTGAACACGTCGTCGAAATCGGCCTTCAGGCAGGAGAAGGAGATAGTGGTCGAATCGGCGTTGCTATTGGTCTCGACTTTGGCGGCGCGGATTTCGAGATAGTCATCCAGTTGATCGCCGGTTTGCGCCTTGGTGCCGCCGGTGCGCCAGACTTCCCCGTACATGTCGAGCATGCCGGTCTTGTCAGCAGGCTCGGAACGGGAGCCGCCGCGAATCCGGGCGATGCCGTCAACCAGAGGCAGTTCGTGGTCCACTTGCAGGAAGATGATCATGCCGTTAGGCAGGACGATGCGTTTGGGCTCCTGAGGATGAAAAGCGGAAAGCGGCGGAATGGTGATTTTTTGCCAATCCGTGGCTTGGGCTGCCGCCGGAGCGGTCTGAAAGATCAAGCCAGCCATGAACGCGAAAGTGAGAAGAGCAAGGGAAATTCTTTTCATTGCCCACCTCCATTCTGCGCGGCCGCTTGTGGCGGCGAGATGGTCTCGATAATTCCCACGGTGCGGTTGGTGGGGACAAAAGTCTGATTGGCGACCCGCCGGATATCGGCCTTGCTTACTTTGTCCAAGTTCTCCACCTGGTGGAAGAGTTCGCGCCAGTCGCCATAAAGGGCCTGATATAAAGCCAGCGAGGAGGCCAGGCCTTCGTTGTCATCCAGTCCGCGCAGCAGGTTGGCCTTGGCCCGCGTCCTGATCATTTTCAATTCCTCGTCGCTGATGTCCTCTTTCTTCAGGCGATCGATTTCGGCGTGAATCGCTTCCGCCACTTCTTCGTTCTTGTGGCCGGGTAGAGGAAAGGCGTAGAACGCGAAAAGATGGGGATACTTGTTGCCCGGCAAGCCGGTGAAGCCCGCGGAGTAAGCCGCGATCTTTTTATCACGCACTAGGGCCCGGTACAGGCGCGAGGTGCGCCCGTTCGACATTAGATCAGCGATGGCGTCATAGACGGCATCATCGGGACTGCGGTAGTCGGGACGGTGGTAGCCCTCGAGGTAGAGCGGCTGCGACCGGTCATAGAGCACGACCCGGCGCTCGGAATTTTGCGGAGGCTCGGTCGTGGTGCGCTCATCGGGGCGCTCACGGGAGGGGATGCGGCCAAAATACTTTTCGATGATCGGCAGCGTCTCTGAAGCCTTGACGTCGCCCACCACTGCCACCACCATGTTCGACGGAATGTAGTATTCATCGAAGAAGTGCTGCGCGTCGGTGGCGGAAAATGAATTCAGGTCGGCCATCCAGCCAATGCCCGGCCGGTGATAAGGATGCGCCTGGAACGCAGCGGTGGTGAATTGCTCCAGCAGGCGCCCGATCGGATTGCTGTCCACCCGCATGCGGCGTTCTTCAATCACCACGTTGCGCTCCTTGTAAAACTCGCGCATCACCGGATGCATGAAGCGCTCCGACTCGAGATAAGCCCAGAGCTCCAGCCGGTTTTCCGGAAAAGAGTAGTGGTATTCGGTCTGGTCCTCGGCGGTGGAGGCATTTAGACCTTCCGCGCCGTTGCTTTCGAGGATTTGCGGAAACTCGTTGGGCTTGACGTATTTTTGTGCGTCTGCAATGTCGTCCTGCCAGGCCTTTTGAAGGTCCTTCAGCTTCTGCTCGTCGCGGCCCACGCGTTTGTCGCGCTCTTCGATATAGGCGGCGTAGGCTTTCTCCACTTTTGCCAGAGCAACTTTTTCATCTGGATAATCGGTGGTGCCGATCTTGTCCGTGCCTTTGAAGGCCATGTGCTCGAACATGTGGGCGAGGCCGGTCTGGCCCATGGGGTCCTGCGCCGAGCCCGCGTTCACGTGGGTGTTGAACGAAAAGACCGGGGCTTCCGGACGCTCGCATATGACGACGGTCAGGCCGTTGTCCAGTTTCTTGACCGTAATGCGCTTCTCGAAGGCGGATAGATCCTGCGCGACGGCGATCACGGACAACACTAGAAGGACAACTACAGATTTGAGTGCGCGGTATTTCATCGGACCTCCACGGCGGTTGGACAGAACATTACAGGAAGAACTTGAAGTTACGTGGCGGGAAGGGAAGTTGTCAAACTTGACAGATGTTGATTGTGTGGCGCGGGCGCCCTCGCCCGCGCTGGGCCAAGGGCAAAGTCATAGTCAAAAGCCGCGGGCGGGGGCGCCCGCGCCACACTATACTAAACGGCGTGAGCACTGCACCGATGGTTGAAATTCAAGGCCGGCAACTAAAGCTGTCCAACCTGGACAAGGTCCTGTATCCCGCGACCGGATTTACCAAGGGGCAGGTCATTGACTACTATGCCCGCATCGGCCCAGTCCTGGTTCCGCATCTGGAGGGACGGCCGCTGACCCTGAAGCGTTATCCCAACGGGGTGGACAGCCAATATTTTTTTGAGAAGAACGCGACCGCGCATCGGCCGGACTGGGTAAAGACTGCGCCCATCTGGAGCGAAGGCAACCAGCGCACGGTCAATTACATTCTGGCGAACGATCTGAGCACAGTGGTCTGGATGGCAAACCTGGCCGCCATCGAATTGCATCCCTCACTTTCTTTGGCAAAAGACATAGAGTGTCCCACCATGATGGTTTTTGATCTCGATCCCGGACCGCCCGCCAACATCGTGCAGTGCGCGCAGGTCGGTATGTGGCTGCGGGAAATCTTTGAGCACTTCGGCCTGCGCAGCTTTCCCAAGACTTCCGGCTCGAAGGGGCTGCAGATTTATGTTCCCCTGAACGCACCCACCAGCTATGGAGCTACCAAACCGTTTGCACACGCGCTGGCCCGGCTGCTCGAAGACCAGCACCGCGACCTGGTGGTTTCAGATATGAAGAAGGAATTGCGCAAGGGCAAGGTGCTGGTGGACTGGAGTCAGAACGACGAACATAAAACCACGATTGCAGTGTATTCCCTGCGGGCAAGAGAGCACCCCACGGTTTCTACGCCGGTGAAGTGGGAGGAAGTCGAGCACATGCTGAAGAGGAAAGACTCCGGTCTGCTGGTGTTCGAAGCCGATCAGGTGCTCAAGCGCGTGGAAAAAATGGGAGACTTGTTCGAGCCCGTTCTCAAGCTCAAGCAGACGCTGCCGAAGTTGACGGCAAATGTGGACGCGGGCGTCCCTGCCGGTGCGGCGAGCGAAGCTCGCGGAAGGTCTGCGGTTGCCGGGGCGGGATTGAAAATCGCGGCCCGTGCCCGACAGAAGAAGACCGTCAGACCTGGGAAGAAGAAAGCAGCAGTCAAAAAATCCAGAAAGATATAATCCGGGATCATGGCGCGACTCTACGTGGGAACTTCAGGATGGGCGTATCCGAGCTGGAAGCCGGATTTTTATCCTGCCAAGCTTCCGCAGAAAAACTTCCTCCAGCACTACGCCAGCCGGCTCAACACGGTCGAAGTCAATTTTACCTTCCGGCAATTGATCAAAGAGACGACCGCACAGAAGTGGATTGCGGAGACGCCGCCGGGATTTCGCTTTGGAGTGAAAGCCCACCAGGTGATTACCCACATCAAGCGGCTGAAAGGGACAGCCGATTTTGTTCCTCGATTTCTCAGCACGATCGAGCCCCTGGCCCAGGCGGGAAAGCTCGGTCCGGTGTTGTTCCAGTTGCCGCCAAATTTGAAAGCCGATGTGAAATTGTTGGAGGAGTTTCTTCCTGCCGTGCCACGGGCCGTCCAGGCGGCGTTTGAATTCCGCCATCCCTCCTGGTTCACGGACGAGATTTTCGATCTATTAAAGGGCGGTAACCGGGCCCTCTGCATCGCCGAAACCGAGGAGCGGACCACGCCCGACGTGGTGACCGCGGACTTCTGCTACTACCGCTATCGCAAGCCTTCCTACACCGCCGACGAGCGCCGCGCCATGATGGATCGGATTCGCGAACTACTAGGGCAGGAGCGCAATGTGTTTGCATACTTCAAGCATGAAGAAACGCCCGAAGGTGTGCTGTATGCAGAGGAGATTTTGAAAGAGATTCATTGACCACGGAGGACACAGAGGACGCGGAGGAAATTCCAAAAACTCTGTGTCCTCGGTGTCCTCCGCGGTTAACCATCCTGGGTACTTTCCCCAGCGTCCGATAATGCGCATACTCATAGCGTGCCTTCCTCAGTTGATGCTCGCGTGGTCGAAGGGTTCCTCGACTATCTGAAGATCGAAAAGGGACTGGCGCCGCTTACTGTGGCAGCCTACACCACCGACATCAGGCAATTCGCCTGTTTTCTGGAGAAGCGCAAGCGCACGTTGCTCAATGCGCAGCGCAACCATGTGCGCGAGTTTATCCAGCAATTGTTCGGCAATTCGGTTGACGGCCGCTCGGTGGGACGCAAGCTTTCCGCCCTGCGCCATCTTTATCGCTATCTTCTGCTCGACAAAATGGTGGACCATGATCCCACGTTGAACATCGACTCGCCCAAACAGTGGAAGGTGTTGCCCAAGGCGCTGGCGCGCGACGAAATGGAATCCATGTTACGCGGTCCGACCTCCGCCTCGAAAGGGAAAGACGCGGAAGCGCTGGCTGCCCGCGATCAGGCCATGCTGGAAGTTTTGTATGCGGCGGCGCTGCGCGTGTCCGAGGTCGTTGGCGTAAAACTGGAAGACCTGAAGCTTGATCTGGGATACCTACTGGTGCGCGGCAAAGGTGATAAAGAGCGGATTGTTCCGCTGGGTAAAGGGGCACAGGATGCGCTGACTCATTATATGAAGGGTGCGCGCCCGATTCTCGCGAAGGGAAAGAGTTCACCTCTTCTTTTTCTGGGGCGCGGGGGCAGAAAATTGACCCGGCAGCGGGTCTGGCAGATGGTTCGCGCGGCCTCGGTGAGCGCCGGACGCAATGCCAGCCCGCACATGCTGCGGCATAGTTGTGCCACGCACATGGTCGAAAACGGCGCCGATCTGCGCACCGTGCAGATCATCCTGGGCCACGCCGATATTTCTACTACCCAGGTGTACACGCATCTGGCGTTGGATCGACTGAAGAGTGTGTACCAGAAGCACCATCCACGGGCGAAGGCAAGGGGCAACTTGTAGCGCCGGCGGGACGCCGGCGCTACAGTCAAGCTTATTTATGAAATCCAGCGTCGTCGATAAAGCCGTGCGTGTGTTTCTCCAGTCGCTGCGCCAGCGCAACGCCTCGGTCCATACCATCAAGGCGTACCGGGGCGATCTGGAA
>DATGYF010000818.1:0-4009 GCA_035298145.1 Terriglobales bacterium
GCGGGCTGCAGCCGTCCCTGGCGGTCGATCAGGAAAATCGCCGGGTAACGCGCGATGTCTCGATACAGGTTGGGGATGGTTCCGGTGACGGTGAGAAGCGGATAAGTGACCGGGACCTGTTCCACGAACTTTCTCTGTTGATCGGTGCTCTCGTCCGAGAGCCCGAACACCATGAATCCTTGAGCCTGATGCTCCCGGTATAAGCGGTCGAGCTTCGGCATCTCCTGCCGGCAGGGACCGCACCACGTGGCCCAGATATTGACCAGCACGACCTTGCCTTTCTGATCTGCCAGGCGCTGAATTTTCCCCTGGAGATCAGGAGTATCGAAGGGCGGGGCCGCAACGTCGCGCAGGGCCAGGTTTCTGGATTGTCTGGAGCGCAGAATGCCGTCGCTCACTGGCTTCCAGGCAAGCCCCAGCGAGAGAATAGCGATGACCAAACCTACTTTTCCGGCCAGCGAAAGCGCGTGCCGGCCGTGGTCCTTTATCGCCAGAGCCAGGGTGGTAAAAAACGGCACCGTCATCGCGAGAGTTGAGACAGACAGACGAAAAAGCCAGTCCTTTTCGAGATCGGTACTGTAGCGGGTCAGGGTTCCATAGACCAGCACATACAAGACAACGGCCAACAGCGGCGAAAGGATGCCACAGATCAGCACACGGTACTTGGACAATCTGGTCACGGGGAAAACCTACTGGCCCGCACGCAATGGCGAGATCAAAAGCCGGCCGGCTGGCTTCTTGGAAGGATCAGCCTTCTCGTCGTGGTACGACAAGTCGAGAGATCCCTCGGCCGTCGGGGAAGCGTGGGCCAGAGCTGACGCCAGAGACCGGAACGAGCGGCCAATGTCAGTGTTCTCCTGCATGGCTACCGGAACTCCCTTGTCGATGGCGGGCGCAATCGACTGGTAGTTGTTGGGAATCTTCCACAGCAGCTTGCAAGTCGTGGCTTTTTCCACGTCCTCGTCGGTGAAGCCGGGAATCTTTTTGTAGCGATTGAGAATGATCCGGACCCGATCGCGGGTGGCGCCCTCTTCCAGAAACGCACGTATGCGGCTGGCGCTCCACAACGAAACCACATCCGCCTGGGCCACCAGCAGCACCGCATTCGAATGGTCGCACAGCAACCGTGCTGTCTGGTCCACGCGGCCCGAGCAGTCCACCACGACATAGCGGAAGTGGGCCACCAGTAAATCGAACAGGCGCGCCAGTTCTGCGGCGGTTGGCGTCACACCCTGGGGCTGTTGCGGACCGGCCAGCAATTGCAGTCCGCCTTTGCACTGGGTCATCAAACCTTCGAGCAGCGACGCATCGAGGCGGTGCAGATTCTGCAGTGCGTCCACCACGCCGAAGGTGGGCCGGACGTTGAGATGAAGAGCGCAATGCCCCAGCGGAGCAAAATCCACCAGTAAAACTCCGCCCACGGTTTCCTGCAGCGCAATGGCGGTATTGACGGCGACGGTAGTGCCGCCCGCGCCGCCCTTGGAATTCATCACGGTGAAGATGCGCGCCCGCCCCGAGGAAGTGCGGCCCTTGCTGCGGGAGGCGGTAAAGCGCGTGAAGGCCTCGATCAGGGCCTCCGAGGTTGCATCGCGTTCCAGAAATTCGCCGGCACCGGCACGCATCGCGGCCACGATGGTGGGCGGATGGTTCAGTTCGCCGACGGCAAAAATGGCAATTTCGCTGGTGTTGGCCTGGATCAGTTCGATCGCGCTGATGGCTCGCGCGGGATTGTGCGCGTCAATATCCACCAGGACGACTTCGGCCCGGACGTCCTGTATCTGGCGCAGCACCGGGTCCGTGGGGCTGCTCGGAAAGCCCACGTGACTGAAGACGTTACGGCCCATTCCGGTCACCTCCAGACGATGCTGGAGCACCGACAGCCTTTCTCGGTCTTCGGTCAGAAGAGTTACCGCTACACCTTGCATTGGCATCACTCTGTTTCTTGTTTCAGTATGTTATTGAGATAAAAGGGCTACGCCAAGTGACTTCCGTAACTCAACAAACTTCCCCGGGAAATTCGAATCTGCCATGCGAAACCCACACTACGGGTGAATCTTCGATCGTTGCTGGGGGACACAACATCAGGAGGAATCGGACGCCGCTGTTCCATCTGTAACCAGCATTCTATGCAAAAAAGGTGGGATTGGGAAGAAGTAAAGCCGTGGAAAAACCGCGCCCCGCAACCCTTGCAACGCCTGGTCTTACGCACCCGGTGAAAGGTTGGTGTTACTGCTCCTCAGCCTTCCACGGCGAGGGTGGGCGGGCTTGAGACGGCCGCGTCCTTCCGGTTCTGACTGGCGTCTTGTCCGCCGGAAAACCGGGGGAAGCTGGCCGCAGCCTGAGCCACGGTCTCGGCCGCGGAGAGATATTCGTATCCCTCCAGATGCACCGCTACACCAAACTTGCGTTCTACGGGCAGAACCCGGGTGACGCGTCCGCGGCACCGGACCCGCATATTTTCCGTCAGCGTGATTTCGGCGGGCATCACGAAGGTGAGTTCCACCGCATCCCCTTCGGCGACCTGGAAATCGGTGTAGAAAAAAGCTCCGCGCCCGCTCAGGTCCTGGGTAAAACCGCAGCCCTCGCGGTCGGTACCGGCCAAGCGAACGGCCACCGGAATCTGAAAGTCAAAGCGCTGTGAAGCGCGGCGCTCAAGATGAACCTGATCGGTGCTCATGGTTTCTCCGATGGCCGGCATTCCAACATCAGAATGGTTTTGCAGGAGGCAGCGTCGAGGGGAATTGTGTCCGCGCAGCGCGGGAAATTCCAGGGTCAACCATTGCCCAGCCTCTATACTAGCCAAACATGTTGGAAAACTCCGGGACAACCCGACGTCGAACATCGAATACTCTACTCCACGATGGAGCAGGGCGGAAGTCAGAAGTTGCCGCCGGCAGTCAAATTTCCAGTTTTGGGTCGCGAGGCCGGAGATTGTTTCCCTTAGGTTGCCGGCAGCATCCAAAACAGGCGGACCGAAATCGATCGATGCCTCTATCTCCAACCGATCCAGCGGGTAATTGCCGGTGAACTCGGGACCAGTACTGCAGAAAACGGCCTGGCTGCCAGCGACTCTCCGTGCCTTGCGTCACCGTAACTTCCAGCTCTTCTTCAGCGGACAGCTTATCTCCCTCGTCGGCACGTGGATGCAAAGTATTGCAGAGTCATGGCTGGTCTATCGCCTGACCGGCTCTGCGCTGTTGCTGGGGGCGGCCGGATTCGCCAGCCAGATTCCGGTATTCCTGGTGGCCCCCGTCGGCGGCATCGTGGCCGACCGCTTCAATCGCCAGCGGGTCGTGATCGGGACCCAGATTTCGTCCATGATTCTGGCCCTGGTCTTCGCCACTCTTACCCTCACTCATCTCATACGGGTCTGGCACATCTTCGTGTTGGCGGCGCTGCTGGGAGTGGTGAATGCTTTTGATATTCCAGCGCGGCAATCGTTTCTGGTGGACATGGTGGGCAAGGAAGACCTGATGAATGCCATCGCGTTGAACTCCTCCATGTTCAACGGGGCGCGCATCATCGGGCCGGCCATTGCCGGGATCATGGTGGCGAGGATCGGCGAAGGCTGGTGCTTTCTGGCGAATTCTCTAAGCTACATCGCGGTCATCACAGGTCTGCTGATGATGCGAGTCGCACGCCCGGCCAGGCTCGCAGCGCACGGTCCGGCCCTGGCCCACCTGATCGAAGGCTATCGCTTCGCCCGCCACACCGGCCCCATCCGCGCCCTGCTTCTGCTGTTGGGACTGGTGAGCCTGGTGGCCATGCCCTACACCGTGCTCATGCCCGTGTTTGCTGACCAGATTCTGCACGGCGGGGCCCGCGGCCTGGGAATCCTGATGGGAGCGACGGGCGTGGGCGCGATGCTGGGCGCGCTTACGCTGGCCACGCGCTCCGGGGTCCTGGGACTGGGCCGCTGGGTCGCGTTTTCCTGTGGCGGCTTCGGCCTCTGCCTGGTGCTGTTTTCCCTCTCGCGCTACTTCTGGCTGTCCGCCGCCCTGCTGCTTCC
>DATGYF010000819.1:0-4310 GCA_035298145.1 Terriglobales bacterium
GATGGCGGCGGCGATTCGCAGATTGTCCGAGGCCGCCCACAACCACAGACCATTGGCCAGGCCGGTGTCGGGCTGGATCGAAACCAGGACATCGCCCTGTCCGGCAGCGTTCACGTTGCTGGGCGACTCCTCCGCCAGGCCAGTGATGGTCACATGTTCCCCGGCCAGCGCCTTGGAGACGCCGTCGATCTCAACCGGCCTTTCCATTTCGACATGCAGGGTCAAGGCGTGTCCGTGAAAGATGGGCGCCTGCAGCAGCAGAAGAGAGAGCGGAGGTGCGCCCTTGCCGGCGATCCGCTGATAATGCTTGAGAACGCGGTGTTCGACCGTATGCAGCGCCGGGACGGACTGCTCGCCGTAGCGCGCCACCATGTTGAAGGCCACCTGGGTGTCGAACACTTTTTTCGGCAGCGGCTGGAAGGATAGCAGGTTCACGGTCTGTTCATGGAGCTCGTCCATGCCCTTCTGCCCATGCTCCGACGCCGGCTCGAAGACCGTAGCCACAACCCGTTTGACCTCCCCGGCTTTCTTTAGCCTCAACAACAGAAGCGCCAGCACCACCGCAGCCGGATGAGCCACGACCGCCGGTCCGGGTTGCAGCTCCGGCGTGAGCAACTGGCCCAGTTGACGCTGGATCCACGGCGACTTCACGTCGGCATCGGGTTCATCCTCCAAAGCGTAGGAGAGATCGACAATGGCACTGCCGGCGGCCTGGGCCTTTTTCCAGTTCTGCCGGGTGCATTCCTGGTCGGAGGCGAAAAAAGTGAAATCGATTTTTTCAAATTGTTCCGAGCGCACGCTCTGGATGAACGACACCTCGTCACCCACGGACTCCAGTTGCCCCAGAGAATCGTTATCGTCGAGCAGCTTAATGTCGAGTGAGGGAAAATTGCGGTCGCCCAGGACTTCGGCGACCTCTTTCCCCTTTAGCGTGCCCGCGCCCACGATGGCCAGGCGGTAAAGGCCCGCCCCGCGCGCCGGCTCAGGGTGGGCCACCGGCACGGGTTTGAAATTCGAGCTCATGAAGTCTGCGGCGCCTCGGTGTAGGCCGGGGGAGGCGGCGGGCTTCCCTTCCGCCGGAAGATCCATTTCAACCGCCAGAACACTCCGGAAAACACGTAGAGCAATGCGATCAGAAACAACACCCACTGCGAGTAGAAGCGGATCGCGGCAAACAGCAATCCAAACAGAAGCACCAGGCGAAAGGGCTGCCGGGAACGGAAATCAATGTCCTTGAAGCTGTAAAAGCGCCAGGTGCTGACCATCAGATAACCCACCGCCACTACCATCAACATCCAGGTCAGCGCGGTCCACCAGGAGGCAATGGGATCGCCGCTGGAAAAATGTACGACCGCGGCGATCACACCGGCGCCCGCCGGAATCGGCATCCCGACAAAGTACTTCTTGCCCGGACGGCCAGGGTTCGAAGGCTGCGGGTTGCTCGAAATATTAAAGCGGGCCAGGCGGCTGGCACCGGCCATCAGAAACAGGAAGCTGGCAATCGCGCCGAACTGCACCAGTTTGGTGGAGAGATCGCCCAGATTCGTGGGCAACTGTCGAAATCCCCAGGTCCATGCCAGCAGGGCGGGGGCTACGCCGAAGGTGACAACATCCGCCAGCGAGTCCAGTTCGCGGCCAAAATCGCTGCTGGTTCCGGTCATGCGCGCGATGCGGCCGTCCAGGCCATCAAACATCACCGCGAAGCCAATCGCTTTGGCGGCATTGTCGAAATGCCAGGCGTCGGCAGCGGTGGCATGCGTAATCTGAAGAATGGCATAGTAGCCGAAGGCGATGTTGGCGGTGGTGAACAGGGAAGGCAGAATGTACATGCCCTTGCTCAACCGCCGCGGCGGTTGTCGCTTACGCAGTGCCGGGCTTTGCGGGACCTCAGGATCCATCACCGCGCTCCTTGACGAGTAGCTCCGACGGTGGTCAGGGGCTCCGGCACGCGCTCCAGGCGAGCCAACACGCTGGATCCGCCTTTCACTCGGTCTCCCAGCTTGATTTGCAAAGCGGCGGAGGAATCCAGCAAAACATCGACTCGCGAACCAAACTTGATCAGGCCCACGCGCTCGCCCCGCCCCACGCGATCGCCGACTTTCTTATGGAATACGATCCGGCGCGCCAGCAGTCCCGCGATCTGCTTAAAGATCACAGTCTGGCCGTCTCCTTCAACCGTGACCGCATTCTGCTCGTTGTGCTCGGCCGACGCCGGATTCATGGCATTTAGAAATTTTCCCTTTTGATAGCGGACCTCCCGGATCACGCCCGCCAGCGGCGACCGATTAACATGCACATCGAAGACGCTGAGAAAAATGCTGATCCGGGTCCGCGATACACCATTCATCAGAACCGATGACACGTCGGTCACCTTGCCATCGGCTGGCGAAACCACGGCGCCGGCGTCGTCCGGGATCACCCTCGCCGGATCGCGGAAAAACCAGAGGAAGAACAGCGCCAGCAGCAGCGCCGGCAACGCCCATAAAGGCCCGGCCAGCCACCCTACCAGGGCAGCAGCCCCAGCCAGCGCAAGCGCGTAATAGTAGCCGTCGGGAACCATGGGAAGCCTGAATTATAGTTCAGGCGGGGCGGGTCAGTCGCTCCAGAAGCCAACCGATAATAAAAAAGGCGCTTATCAGCGCCGGGTACGGAACACATTAAACCTGTGGGCGGCCACAGCCGCAATCAGTTCGAGGAAACGAATTAAGCGACCTGCCCCTGCTGCACGACCACCCGAAACCGTCGCTCGATTGATTCCATCTGGTCTTTGAGCCGCAGTTTCAGCTTTTTGAGGCGGACTTCTTCCAGTTTTTCGTCTTCTGTTAAATAGCGCTTTTGGGTGAGTGATTCGAGACGTTCGGCGTACTGCGTGTGCTCCTGGGCCAGCTTGCGGAACTCATCGTTGCTGACCAGGAGCTGGTCCTTTGGAGTCATCCAGGAGACCCTCCTGAGCGTTTGTACGGCCTTAACCTAACACACCGTCCCAACCGCTTCAATCCCATTTTCCACAGATGAATGGTATTTCATAGTGAACAATTCTGCACCATCCCTGGTGCAGGATGATACCGACTGCAGGCTAAGGGAAGCAAAGGCGATACACAATTGCATCTTCATCCTGATCTTTGTAATACCCGCGGCGGCGCCCGCTCTCGAGGAATGCCCACTTCTCATAAAGCGCCCGAGCGGCGCGGTTGGATTCGCGGACTTCGAGAAATACTGCGTCGGCGCCCCGGTCTCTGGCCTGGTCGAGCAACTCTCCCAGCAGGCGCGTGCCCAGGCCACGGCGACGGGCCGGCCCGGCGACGGCAATATTTTCAATCTCCCACTCCCGACCCACGACTCTGGCAATCACGAATCCCTGGAGCCCGGACTCGTCTTCGATGATCAGTGCCGTTCGCTCCGGGCTGTGCGCACGAAACAGCGCCTCGTACTGTTGGGCAGTCCAGTGCGCCGCCGTGGCCGCATGCTTCTCCAGCGACATCATTGCGGGCAAGTCGGCGGAGGCGGCGGAACGGATGGATAGTTTCACCCTACATTCCTCAACCGGGAACTGAGAACCACAAACTAAGAACCGCTTTTGGAAAAGATCTCATGGGAGCTACGGAGATAGTTCGCGTCCAGTGCGTCCGGCGAGACTATTTTTCCGGCCTGGATCTTCTGCCATCCCAGGCGGGCAATCGTATCCGCGCTCGGAATTTCAATCTCGTCCACCGGCAATCCCGCCGCTCGGGCCGCCTCGGCGAGGCGTTGGTCTGCCACCACGACGGTTGACCCAATCGCGGCCTCGATCCATTCTGAGCGAGTCAGCAAACGCTCCTGCAAAAGGCGCGCGGCGTTATCGTGAACTTCGTACTCGCCCGCGTAAACTTCACCCCTTCCGGCATCCCGCGCCGCTGTCACTCGCCCTTGCGACCGGCCAGAAACAGCCATCGCCTCCAGGAGTGATACGGAAGCGACCGGCTTCTGCAAGACTTCCGCCAGCGCTTTGATGGCCGCCAGACCGACGCGCACTCCAGTAAATGAGCCCGGGCCTGCGACGACGGCGAAACCGCCAATATCGTTCTTGTTGAAGCCGTGCTTCGCCAGGAGGGCGGCGATCTGGGGTATCAACTGCGCGGAGAAAGTCCCGCCCTCAATGGCCACCACATCAAGCACGCTGCAGGCACTGCCCGGACTGCAGCGCGCCAGCGCGATGGTGCCGTGTTTGCCCGAAGTATCGGCGGCGAGAAGCAGCATAATCCGTGCCCGTGTGGCGCGGGCGCCCTCGCCCGCGGCATTTGACTTTGAGTTTCAAAACCCCCGCGGGCGAG
>DATGYF010000820.1:0-3680 GCA_035298145.1 Terriglobales bacterium
ACGAAACACTGTTTTGTTAAGCCAGCCTTAAAATGCGAAGGGAGCGCCACCAGCGGCGCTCCCTTTGACTGCGAATTCGTGTGCAATCCGGCTACGGAAATATACTACTGGAAAATATCGGCCAGCAACAGGATTCCAGAATGCATCATAGCTGGAAGCTGGTGGCGGTTCGGATAAAATGCCGCTTGGAACTTCAAACTTGATGGTTCGGGAGGTTGGCGTGGTCAGACTGCTCAACAGGCTCTCTATAGCCCTGCTGCTCATGGCAGCGACATTGGTCTTGGCGGGTTGTCCTACCCGCACCAGCATCGAAAAAATCAATCGCGACCCTGGGCGCTACGCCGGACGGGAAGTTGCCATCGGCGGGCGGGTGAGCAATTCCTTCGGGCTGCTCGGTTCCGGTGTCTTTCAGGTGGAGGACGGGACCGGACAGATCTGGGTGTTCAGCCAGAGATATGGAGTGCCCAGCAACGGCGCCAAGGTAGGCGTCCGAGGAACGATTTCGCAGGGATTCAGTTTTGGGGGGCGCAGCTTTGCGGTCATTCTGAAGGAAACCGAGCGCCGCCACTGAACGTGGAGGGACGGACGTCCACTTCCGCCCAGCCGAACGCAACTCGGCAGGGTTTTTGTGGCGTTGTGAAGCCGGGAGGTTTTGGGTCTTCTGATGCTGGTTGGAAGAGACCTGCAAAGCCAGACGAGCTTCGCTCGTCCGCCCGGACGAGGACGTCCGGGCCTACGTGGGCGATTTGTAGATTGATGATTTAAGAGCTGAGGTCAGTTTTGGCGCGGAGGGTTGGCGACCGACATGGGGTCGGGTTGCGCCTCTGATTCTCTGATTTCCAGTTTCATCTGCCGAAGGTTGGTCGCCTCGGCGGGGTCCATGCCGGCTTTGAGGTCTGATTTCTCCACAAAGTAGCGCCATCCGGCGTGACGATCTTCCGAGCTCTGCCCAGTTTCGAAGTGTTTTACCTTAAGTTCTGCGTTTTCCTTACCCTTGACCACCAGCACAACTCCACCGGATTCGTAGGTCCGGATGTTGTGGCGAATTATGGCGTAGGAAGCCTTGATTTCGTCGCGTGTCAGAGACACCCCGTTCCTGGCTGGTGGAAACACTTGCGTTTGGTTGGTGAAAGAGCGTGCCCGCTCGTTGGTTAACGCTGCGGGCACGCTTTCTATCTAGAGTTTCCGCTCTGCTTACAGCGGACGGACGTTCTCAGCTTGCCAGCCCTTTGGCCCCTTGGTCACATCGAACTCTACACTCTGGCCCTCCTGCAGGCTGCGAAAGCCGCCTGCCTGGATCGCCGAGAAGTGCACAAATACATCTTCGCCACTCTGACGGCTGATAAAGCCGTAGCCTTTGGCGTCGTTAAACCACTTTACTGTTCCTTGTTCTGCCATTTTGTTACTGTTTCCTTTTCAATCGATTTACGCTGTGAGATCGGAGGTACTAAAGGGCGGTTCAAGCTGGTATGCGAGAAGCTGCTCAACAACCGATTCTAATCAAACGCACTCTTAGTTTAGCAGAAAAGTCCAAATTTAGGTGGACAAAATGCTGATGGTCGCCCAGGCAACCAAGACTTCGGTAACCACCGCAAACCACGTGGGACAGCTGCCCTCGGCTGTCTGGCGGAGCAGGGCTCCGCAAATTCCGGCCGGGCAAAAGCATGGTCGAGCTTCGCTCGACTGGACAGCCGAGGGCGGCTGTCCCCACGTGGTTCGCGGTAGACGCCCCCCAGTATTTTCTTTCACTTCCGTATCCAGCAGGTATAATCCTAAGGCTAGAAGATACTTAACCACGAAGACACATCGCTAAAATTACCCTGCGCCTTCGCGATTGAGAGGACCTGCTTCTCTGTAGGCGCACCGTTACGCTGCCCCAAAGTCCAGTCCTTAGACGGCATGCAAGAGCGCTTCTTAAGAATCGGTAGTGGCCCGGTAGGGTTGGATCAGCCTTGAGGGGAAGCCTCGGACTGCATGGCTGTGACCGTACGCCTCAAGGGAGAAAAAAGATGTCGCGATTCAACGGAGACAAGGCCCGATTCAACCGGGAACGGAAACAGAATATTCACCGCCGCCAGCGCACTCGCGAACTGCTTCAGGCGGCCGGACTCAGCGTGAGTAAACCCGAGCCCAGCAAGAAGCCTCGCAGCGTCACGGAAAAATCCGCATCTTGAAATTTGGGTTACACTTTAGCCTGCAACACGAGGAACTATCATGAAGAAGCTGTTTGTTGGCAACATCCCCCACAGCACCACCGAAGCAGAGTTGCGGGCGCTGTTCGAACCCCACGGGGCCATCGAGCAAGTCAGCATCGTGACCGATCGCGACACCGGCCGGTCGCGCGGCTTTGCCTTCGTCGAAATGACCGATTCCGCCGAGGCAGAGAAAGCGATTGCGGCGCTCAATGGCAAGGAACTGGGTGGGCGCGCACTTAACATTAACGAAGCCCGTCCCAAGACCGATCGCGGCGGCCCGCCCCGCGGCGGCGGACGCCCTGGCGGCGGTGGGGGACGTCCCGGAGGCGGTGGACGTTCGAGCGGCGGGGGTGGTGGGCGTGACGACTATCAGGGCCATGCGCGACAGCCTCGAGAGCCGCGCTGGTAAAGGAGCAAGACCGGTAGAGCAGTTGCGGGCTTCACGAACGCCGATCTGCCGGAAAAACGATCTGCCAAAAAAATGTCCCTTGGAGGTGTCTATGTCTGGTCGAGGCCGTTCCAGCTTCACCAAGCGTCAAAAAGAGCGCTCCCGGCAGGAAAAGCAGCGGGAAAAAGCCGAGCGCAAGGTCCAGCGAAAGCTGGAGAAACCGGCAACCGGATCCGATTCTTTTGAACTCTCGGAAGAAGATTTCGCAGCCGCGGCCGCACAAATGGCACTTCCGAATTCGCACCTGGAAGAGTAGCCGGGCATCCTTCGATTCAAAGGCATGAAAAGCGCGGCTGCACCGGCCGCGCTTTTTCACTTTCCGCGGCGCCTGGCATCCGGCAAAAATGAACCCTTCCACTCTTCCGGCAAGTCTAAACACAGCAGTGAGCGCGCCTTCCAGCACGAAGCCCAAGCCGGCAATGACTACCGAACGGCTGCGGAACGTCCTGCCCGCCGTCTGGGAGCTGATGCGACCCCGCCGGGGCCTGCTGGCCCTGGGTTTTGTCCTGATGGTCATCAACCGGGTGTCCGGGCTGGTGCTTCCATATTCGACCAAATTTCTGATCGACAGCGTTATCGCCAAACATCACGTCGAATTGTTGCGGCGCCTGGTTTCTGTCGTGCTGGTGGCCACGTTCATTCAGGGAATCACGTCATTCGCGCTCACGCAATTGTTATCGAAAGCGGCGCAGCGCTTGATCGCGGAACTTCGCCAGAGAGTACAGGTACACATTTCGCATCTGCCGGTCGCCTTCTACGATTCCAACAAGACCGGGACCCTGGTCTCGCGCATCATGACCGATGTGGAGGGAGTGCGGAACCTGCTGGGGACCGGACTGGTCGATCTGGTCGGCGGACTGCTAACGTCCGGCATCGCGATGGTCGTGCTCTTTCGTATCAGTCCGGCCATGACCATCCTGGCGTTCAGTTTCCTGCTTTGCTTCGCCATCGCACTGAATAAGGCGTTCAGAACGATTCGGCCGATTTTCCGGCAGCGCGGAAAAATCAACGCCGAAGTGACGGGCCGCCTGGCGGAG
>DATGYF010000821.1:0-31001 GCA_035298145.1 Terriglobales bacterium
TTTCCACGGCGCCCGGCAAACCCGGAATAGCGGAGTAGAGTGCGTCTCTGAGCGCCACATCCCGCGGGTCTCCTGTTAATCGTGTCCCCATCTGGCTCGTCACGTAGGCATAGCCGACGCCAGCGGTTGGATCGGCAAAGCCAAGAGAACCGCCGGACCCGGGCGAGCCGAACGAACTGGCGCTGCCGAATGGCCAGACAGTGCTGGGCTTCATGAAGCCCAGTGAGAACTGCACGCCTTCACCCTTCAGGCATTCATCGTAAAAGCCACGCGCCGGGGAAGTCGCGGGCGCGGCCAACAAGTCCAGTGTCTCTCGGCGTAACCCCAGTTCGCTTCCACCGGTGGCGAAGACGCTGTATGCGTGGGCAATGGCTCGGGCCGTACCGACGCCGCCGCCGGACGGCACTTCGAGGTTTCGTGCGTAGATGCGCTGCTGGTCATGCGGGATCTCCGAACCCCTGAGCGCACGAACAATCTTAGAGCGACGATTCATCGCTTCCAGCGTGAAGCGAAGCCCGAAGCCACGCAACATCTCGACCAGGCTGGGACGCGCAATTGTGGCCAGGCGCGAGTTTGAGATGGTTTCAGGGAGCCTGATATATATGTCCAACCCGAGCGGCGTCGCGATCTCATCTTGGAAGAACTGTCCCAAACTGCGATGCTGCGGATCGACGCGGCGCAACAGTTCGCTCTCGTAGAAGCCGAGAGTGATGGCGTGATACGCCTGCCGTGTTCCCGGCTCCCACGCGGGTTTCTGACGCGCCAGCACGACTGCTAAGCGATCAAGATCCGCGAGGAGGCCACGATCAATGGGCTCGTCCAACTCGAAAAGCCCTGCTTGGTGTGCGAGGAGCTGGCGCACGGTGATTTGCCCTTTGCCCTGCTGCGCGAACTCCGGCCAGTACGCGGACACCCGCTCTTCGTAGTCGAGCCAACCTCGAGAGTGTGCGATGGCGAGCGTCATCGCCGCCAAGCCTTTAGTGGCGGAGTAGACGATGACCATGGTGTCCTTCTCCCAAGGCTCGCCCGTCTGCCTGTTTCGGATACCACCCCACAGGTCGACGACCTTCTCGCCGCGGTGAAAGGCGCAGCAGGCCCCGCCCAGCTCGCGTCGCCGAATAAAGTTCCCAGCGAAGGCCTCGCGAACAGCTTCGAAGCCCGGGCTAACGTTGCCCTCAATAGTGAAGCGGTCGTGCCCCGTTGTATGAACGATGACTTTGGATTCGGCCCTATCTTTTGCGATCATGCGGCCTGCTCCATTTCCTTGAAATCGCGCTCTGCGCACCAATGCCAGATTGTGGAATGTCAACCCACCGCCTACACTCTGTTCTTATGTCGAACCCGAGGGGTTCTTCTGTGATGCAGGTCACCACGGGACGTAGCGACAATCACATGCACCCAGAAACTAGGGCCGAATTGCCCGGACTGCAGCCAACGATCGGATATCTGAGTCTGTCTGAATATCCTGTTGAGCGGATCGCAAAAATTCTCATCCAAAAACTGAGCAACTGAGACTCGAGTCCAGCGGCCCCAGAACCCCATCCAAACCACGCTTAGATTGAAGGGGCACAATGCCGGGCCAAGCGGGTGCCGAAGTCGCGCCACAAATCCCCTTGGGTTCGACACAAATTGTCAGATCGTCTCAAAACCCGGATAAGTCGAGACTAGTTAAGCCCGACTCGACGAACCAGATCCTGAAAACAAGGGTCGCTGCGAAGAGGGTCGAAGTAGGGATGCGTTTTGAGGAACATCAAAATATTGGCGTGTTCCCTATAAGCCTGCTCAAGCCAGGCAAAGGCCTGCTCGGGCGCGACCCTCTATCAGACGCAATCCGCCCGGGCGACCTCAGCTCAAGGATTCACGGGCACCACCCTCGTAAAAGGGACGTTCTCCGAATTTCAAGTCTTCAACCAGCTCACAAAGTACCAGCTTCAGCTTGCTCCGGGATTCCCTGGCGACACTTGGTTCTCATTCGAAAAGACTAAGGGACCGTCAGACCTGTACGTGCAAAGCAATACCTGGCTGCCCGCTGGGAGTACAGGCTGGCATAAGCACCCTGGTCACAGCCTGATCATCATCACGTCCGGACAGGTAACTCAGTATCATGCCGACTGTACGCCCCAGGTGTATGGCCCAGGCACGGCAAATGGTCCGACGCTGGTGGATAGCGGAGATGACGAACACCTGATTCGGAACGAAACGTCCAGCTCGGCGACAAGTTTTGCGGTCCAGATCGTTGCCAATGGTGCACCGCGCCGGATTGACATAGCAGAAGCGCCAGCGACCTGCCAGATTTTCTAAATTGGCATTCGCGGGCAAGAGCGCAGCGACAGTCATACCTCATCAGCAACGACCACGTTCAACTGATGACCGTCGCGACGAGAGAAGAGCAGCTTGCCACCCGGGGTGATGGCGGTCCAATATGCGCCGCACTCCGCTGCTTTTCCCGACCCAAGAAAACCAATGAGGTCAGACGAAGGGAACAAGCAAAAGATGACGAGCAGCCGCCTCCGGCGGAACCGGATTATAGAAAAATCCGGAGGCCCACTCGAATCCGGTGATATGAGAAATTTGGGGCAAGATTTCTATATGCCAATGAAAGTCCTCCTCGATTGTCTTCCAATAGCCCCCTCTTTGGCGGGGAAAGGGACGGTCGTGGAGGGATAGATTGTAGGGCGGCCCGTCCATGCGTTGCTCCAATTTCTGCAGTACATCGCGCATGATCCGAGCCAGGTTTTCAATTTGGGCTGCACTGATCCGGCTGAAAGTGCTGCTATGAAATTTCGGGAACACGCACATCTCGAAGGGAAAGCGCGACGCAAAAGGAGCAAATGCAAGGAAATCTTCATTCTCGGCAATCAGCCGCCTCCTTCCTCTCAGCTCCTGCTGGAGCACGTCGCAGTATAAGCAGCGCTCTTTCCGAGCAAAGTAATCACGAGCGATCATGAGTTTCGTCTTGATTGCGCGCGGCGTTACCGGGAGGGCCATCAGCTGCGAGATGGAATGACTAATGCTGTGCGCGCCTGCTCCTACACCGTAATTCTTAAAGATCAACACATAGCGCACACGCGTGTCCCCTTCAAGGTCGACGATGCGAGCTATGTAAGCTCTGATGACGTCAGAAATTTCTTCGATTTCCAGTTCATGCAGGCTCCGGTCATGCCGCACAGTCTCCGCAATGATCTCGTGCGCACCCACGCCGTTCATCAGGTCGTGTAACGCTTCGGCACGCCGTCCCAGTTCACCTTCTATCTTCAGCCGCGGTTGGGAATTGGGCACCACTCGAACCGACCATCCCGGCCCGTTAGGAGAAGACCCTCGATTTCGGATTGCGAAGACTTCTGGCGGTGTCGCGGCCTCATTGCCCTCACAGAATGGGCAGAAGGCCGTGTCACGTCTGAATTTCTCGAAATGAAAGTCGCCAGGCTGGATCCGGTCGTTCTGCCCCACGATGACCCAGCGGTCGGTGAAAATGTCTCTCCGCATTTGGGACATAAGGACTTATCCAATGAGGAGCGGAATCGTGGAGCGCCCATCGCGCATTTTCCAAAGAAAACTTCTATGCGGTGACATGGATGAACTCGAAACTGCGATCGCGACCGGCACCTGCCCCCAGGCGGGTTCCGGGCTGCGACACAGTATATATCACTGATTCCAGGAGCCGTCGGAGTGTCGAATTCTGCTCGCCGAGAACAGAAAAGACCTGAAGGGGAAAGAAACCATCAATGTCACGAACAGGCCAGCTGGGTATACAATCGTTGCCGTTTTCGAAGTAAAAACGAAATTGCGATTCACTCCACGTCATGTGGTGCAAGGAGAAACCTATGCTCGTGCGAAGAGTCATCCAAGTGCTGATGGTAGTGTCGGCGTTCGCGCTCACATCAGGAGCGCAGGAACAGCCCAAAAAGACCATCCAGCACGTGCCTATTCAGCCGACGTCACCGGCTTCGGGCAAAGAGATGTACACCAACTATTGCGCCGTCTGCCATGGCACGGAAGGTAAAGGCAACGGTCCCGCGGCCGACGCCCTGAAGACCCCGCCCGCCGACCTCACAATGTTGAGCAAGAAAAACGGTGGAACCTATCCCGCAATCAAGGTCGGCTCCGCCATTCGTGGCGATGCCCATGTTGCGGCGCACGGCAGCAAAGAAATGCCGGTCTGGGGGAAACTGTTCTGGACAATCAGTGCGGGCCACGCAAGTGAAGTGGACCAGCGGATTGTAAACCTGGTCAGCTATATCAAGACTCTACAGTCCAAATAACCGCGCGCGCCGGATGTGGGCTGCCTCAATCCGCCCTCGAGGTATGGTGGGCCGAGGTCACACTCTTAGTGTCTCCGGGCTTTGCGAGTAGAGTTGCGGGATTTGCCCAGCCTGAGGATGGATGCCTGGTTGCGGCCTTTCTTTGGTGGCGGGAGATATCTGCCATGCAAAGTTCAAAGGCGGGCGCGGCGCTCTATTTCGCCCTCGTCTTCTATAGCCCCGATGCCCCCAGCCTAGGGAGGACACCTACTCTCCCCGCGGCTTTCGCCGTCCCACTCGGCTCAGGATACGCCGGACTTTCTTCGGTGATACGGAAAGGCGCGCCGCCACACGTGAAATCTTCCGACCTTCGCGTTCCCAGACTTTGGGAATGATCAGTTCGGCGAACTCTTCACTAATCTGCTGGAAAGTTTTGTCACCCACCGAGCCCTGCGACCAGGCGCGCAGAGTGGGATTCACGCTGCCGCTCCGCACAACGTTGGCCTTCAGCGTCTGCAGGTCTTCCCAGGCACTGTCAGTGTGGTCGCCTTTGGTGAGAGTAACAGCCTGGTCGTAGCATCGCCGTGCCGCGTCCGGATCGTCAAAGAAGCGATTGCAGTAGGTCAGGCCCTGCCAAACGTGGGTATGGGCCAGTAAACGCCGGTTCTGGGTGTGTCTGGCCAACTCGCTGGCTTCGTGAGCGAAATCCTGGGCCAGGCGGGCGTGGTTGCCGGGTTCGGTGCTTTCACCGATCCCTTCCTCCACCAGGGCGTTTTCGATCATGCAAAGCAGCAGGCGCGCCCGGGCCATCAGGATGTGGTCACGCTTTTCTTCGCCCAGGCGAAAGGCGGTCTTCGCCGCCGACTCGGCATGTTCGAGGTCGCCGTTGTCCAAATGGAGATAGGCGTAGTTCAGGTGCACGCTGCCCAGGCCGTGGTGGTTTTCATACTGCTCGTAGATGGCGGCGGCTTCCGCGAGTTCGGCCAGAGCCTCCTGGCGGAGTTGCTCAAAGCGGCCGCGATACTGCGGCTTGCCCTGGCCATTGCTGGCACGCCCGCGGGTGGCGGCCTTGCGGCGACGGGCCGCCTCGGCATCAATCTTACGTCGCAATTGCAGGGCGATGAGCCGCTTCACATACGCCATGTTGTTCAGTGAGCGCGCCACGTTGCGATGCAGAGGATCCCGTTTCTTGTACTGCGCGATGGCCTTGGTAAAACTGTCAATGGCATGCTGGTAGCGTCCCTGGCGGCGCGCAATCCGGCCATACGAGGAATGAATGTTGCCCAAGGTAAGGAAATCATCGGTCTGGCTGAGGATAGCTTCGGCTTCTTCCAGAATCTCGGTGGCTTGCTCGGCGTCTCCCTTTTGAAAGAAGAGCCAGCTCTCCAGCACGCGCATGACGGCGGCCATCGGCTGATGGCCGAGTTCGGAGGCCAGTTCCCTGCCCTTCACCGCAAACGCAAGTGCCTGGTCGTACTCTCCCTTCATGCGCAGGCAGCGGCCCTTCCAGAAATTGGCGATGGCCAGGAGTTCGTTGTCGTCGGTCTCGGCCGCCAGACTCAGGACAAAATCACAGTGCCGCAGGGCCTCATCCTTCGACTCTTCGGCCATCGCCACCATGCCCTCCGCCATGCGCAAATACAGGTAGTCATGCAGAGGCAAGCGCGCGCGCACAGCTTTGGAGAAACGGGCGACAATTTCCTTGACCAGTCCGGGACGCTGGTAGCCGACGTCCACCCACTGCGCCAGATAGCCGGCGAAGGCCGCGGCGTTTCTTTGCCCCGGATCGAACGAGCTCAGCAGACCACGGCGCTCTTCCAGGCGCGCCAAGCCGCGTCCCACGCGGCGGCACACCAGGTCCTCCTTGAGCTGCGCTAGAAATTCATCCGAGATCTCGGTGGAGTTGGGGCTCATCTTGCACGCCGGCGTTCTGCGTATTCCTAGTCGATGTAATCATAAGCCACCAAAGTCAGGAATTCCGCGAAATCCGGGCTGGTCATCATGTGCTCGTAGATCTCGGCCGCTTCTGCCATGCGGCTGCCCTTCAGCTTGATTTTCTGCTCCGCAATCGCCTCGCGGACCATCTCTTGGGTCACAGGACGGCCGTTGCTGAGCGTGGCTCGGTGGCGCACCCATTGCCATACCTGGGCGCGGCAGATTTCGGCGGTGGCAGCGTCTTCCATCAGGTTGTAGATGGGAACGCAGCCCGACCCGCGCAGCCACGACTCCAGATACTGCAAGCCCACATCAATGTTCCAGCGCAGACCTTCTTCGGTGATCTCGCCTTCAGGCACGGCAAGCAGGTCCTTGGCGGTGACGTGCACATCCTCGCGGCGGCAACCGATCTGGTTCGCCTCCTTCATGTGTGCGTCAAAGATTTCTTTGGCAACCGGCACCAGGCCGGGATGGGCCACCCAGGTGCCGTCGTGTCCGGCCTGAACCTCACGCAGTTTGTCCTGGCGCACCTTGTCCAGCGCCTTTTCATTGGCCGCGGGATCATTCTTGATGGGAATCTGTGCCGCCATTCCGCCCATGGCGTGAATGCCGCGGCGGTGACAGGTCCGGATCAGCAGATCCACATAAGACTTCAGAAAATGCTTTTCCATGGTCACAGTCGAGCGGTCGGGCAGCACGAAGGCCGGGTGGTTCCGGAACTTCTTAATGAAACTGAAAATGTAGTCCCAACGGCCGCAGTTCAGGCCGGAAGAGTGTTGCCGCAGCTCATAGAGGATTTCGTCCATTTCAAAAGCGGCCAGAATGGTCTCGATCAGGACGGTGGCGCGGATGGTGCCGCGGGGGATGCCGAGTTCATCCTGCGCGTAGCAGAAGACGTCGTTCCACAGGCGAGCTTCGAGATGGCTCTCCAGCTTGGGGAGATAGAAGTAGGGGCCGGTTCCCTTACGGATGAGACTCTGCGCGTTGTGAAACAAGTAAAGACCGAAATCAAACAGAGAAGCGGAGATGGGCGCGCCGTCCACTTCGAAATGCCTTTCCACCAGATGCCAGCCCCGCGGCCGCACCAGCAACGTTGCCACCTTGGAATTGAGGTTATAGCGCTTCCCTTCCGGGCTGACGTAGCTGATGGTGCCCTCCACCGCGTCCCGCAGATTGAACTGGCCTTCGAGATTGTTCTGCCAGGTGGGCGAATTGGAATCTTCAAAATCCGCCATGAAGACGTCGGCGCCGGAGTTCAGCGCATTGATGATCATCTTGCGGTCCACCGGGCCCGTAATCTCCACCCGGCGGTCGAGCAGATCGTGCGGAATAGGCGCAACCGTCCAATCGGCCTGGCGGATGTGGGCGGTTTCGGGAAGGAAATCGGGAAACTGGCCGGTGTCGATCTGCTGCTGGCGGGCGCGGCGGCGGGCCAGAAGTTGCTGGCGGCGGGCTTCAAACTCACGCGCCAGCTTGGTCAGGAAAGCGCTCGCTTCCGGAGTAAGAATTTGCATCTCAACGTCAGTGCGGAGGGCTGTGGTGGTGGTTGTCATATCTACATCTTAATGGGTCGTGTTCCGCGGGCGCCGGTCGACTAGTCCGAAGCGGACGACCTGGTCAATGCGGACCACACGGTTTGTGGCCTGGGCGCGATTGCGGTTTACTTCTCCTTGAGCCGGCACGCCGGACAGGACACCGCAACCATGCACACTCTGAACACCGCAGAAATGACAAAAAACTGGCACAGCGACAACCGCTGGAGGGGCACAAAGCGTCCCTACTCCAGCCAACAGGTGGAGAAGCTAAGGGGCTCCTTCCAGGTCGAGCACACGCTGGCGCGCATGGGCGCGGAGCGGCTGTGGTGGCTGTTGCACCACGAAGAGTATGTGCCTGCCCTCGGCGCCCTCACTGGCAACCAGGCGGTACAGCAGGTGCAGGCCGGGCTGAAAGCGATCTACCTTAGCGGCTGGCAAGTGGCAGCGGATGCGAATAACTCCGGCCATATGTATCCCGACCAGAGTTTGTATCCGGCCGACAGCGTGCCCAATGTAATCCGTCGGATCAACAACGCCTTGGTGCGCGCCGACCAGATCCACCACATGGATGACAACAACGGCATCCACTGGATGGCTCCCATCGTCGCCGATGCCGAAGCCGGATTCGGCGGTAGCCTGAATGCCTTCGAATTGATGAAGGCGATGATCGAGGCTGGCGCCGCCTGTGTGCATTTTGAAGATCAGCTTTCTTCCGCCAAGAAGTGCGGACACCTGGGCGGGAAGGTCCTGGTGCCGACCTCGGAAGCCATTCAAAAGCTGGTCGCGGCTCGCCTGGCCGCCGACGTGCTGGGCGTGCCGACTCTCATCATGGCCCGTACCGATGCCAACAGCGCCCATCTCCTCACCAGCGATATCGACCCGCGGGACCGGGAGTTCGTCACCGGAGAAAGGACACCGGAAGGCTTCTTCCACATTCGCGGAGGTTTGGACTCGGCCATTGCGCGCGGTCTCGCCTACGCCCCCTATGCGGACTTGATCTGGTGTGAAACTTCGGAACCCAACGTGGAAGAAGCGCGCCGGTTCGCGGAAGCCATCCATGCCAGGTATCCCGGCAAACTGCTCGCTTACAACTGTTCGCCCTCGTTCAACTGGAAGAAGAAGCTCGACGATGCAACCATCGCCAGTTTCCAGCCGGAGTTGGCCAGGATGGGATACAAGTTCCAGTTTGTCACCCTGGCCGGATTCCATGCCCTGAACCTGAGCATGTTCGAACTGGCGCGGGGCTACAAAGATAGCGGTATGACCGCGTATTCCCGGCTGCAGGAAAAGGAATTCAGCCGGGAAGCGGAGTACGGATACCAGGCCGTGAAGCACCAGCGCTTCGTAGGCACCGGATACTTCGACGCGCTCACTCAGGTAATTGCCGGTGGCCTGGCCTCAACCACGGCCCTGAACGGCTCTACCGAGCAGGAACAGTTTGCGGAGATGAAGCCCCTGGTGCACCCGAAACATGGTCCGGACGCGGCTTGTCAGCCGATTCTGGGCCAGTGCCCCTCCTCGAGCTTCGTGCATGAGATCATTCCGATCCACGAGGAGTCACTGCTGCCCTCGGGAGACTAGGCCCGATCCTCGCGGGTACCCCGTCTAAGCTCTGCTTGGGCGGGGATTTTCTTGTGGCAGACGCAGCTTTGCCGCCAGGAAACATTCCGATCCAATCAGACTCAAGTAGAGAGCCCCGGCCTGGAGCGATCACAACGTGGTGTGATTCAGCGCACTTGCAGGACTGCGATGCCTGGTTTAGTACTTAGGTGGTTGTTACCAAACCAGGCAGGTGGAACGTGGCGAACGTGAATGTGCGAAGAGGGGTGATCGGAATCCTGACCGGCGGCGGTGATGTACCCGGCCTGAATCCAGCTATCCGCGCCCTAACCATTCGAGCGCTTCGGGAAGGTTATGAGGTGGTCGGATTGCGTCGCGGGTGGGCTGGTCTGGTCGAAATCGTGCGCGAGAAGGACTATGACAACAGTGACAACTTTCATCCCCTGTCCGAGGAGCTAGTCAATCGAGCGGGACGAACCGGCGGGACGTTCCTGCATACAGCGCGCACCAATCCCAGCAAAGTGAAAAAGTCCAGTGTTCCACAGCATTTGCAAGACGCTTACAAAGGCGAGTTGAACGATCTGACCCCCGAAGTCCTGAAAAACCTCGACTGGCTGGGCATCGACTACCTGATTCCGATTGGCGGCGATGACACCCTAAGCTATGCCGTGCGCTTATACCAGGAAGGAGTGAAGGTAGTCGCGATTCCCAAGACCATGGACAATGACGTGCCAGGAACGGATTACTGCATCGGTTTTAGCACCTGCGTGACTCGTACCATTGCCATGGCCAATAGCTTGCGCACCTCCGCCGGCTCGCATGAGCGGTTCCTCGTGCTCGAAGTTTTTGGCAGGTATGCCGGCTTTACCGCCATGCTGCCTACCATGGCCGGCGCGGCAAATCGCTGTGTAATTCCGGAACATAAGTTCGACATTGAACGCCTGGCCGAGTTGATGGCTGCCGACCGGCGCAAGAATCCGAGCCGCTATTCGGTAGTGCTCGTCTCCGAAGGAGCGATGTTTGAAGGCGGTGAGATGGTATTCGCGCGCGAAACCACCGACGCCTTCGGTCACAAGAAGCTGGGTGGTATTGGCGACCTGGTCTCCGAGAAACTGAAAGAACTCTCTCCTAAGTACAATGGTGGCAAGGTGATTGACATCGTGAATCAGAAGCTGGGTTATCTCGTCCGTTGTGGCGACCCCGATGCCATTGACTCGATTGTGCCCATGGCTTACGGAAATCTTGCGCTCGACTTGCTGATCGGTAAGATCCACGGACGGCTTGTTGTTCTGAAGAATGGCCGCTATGACAACATGCCAATCGACGCTGTGATCGCGTCGAAAAAAGTGGTGAACGTAAAAGAGCACTACAACATCGAACGACTCCGCCCGCACTACAAGAGCTTTGAGATGAAACCTCTCTTCATCATGACCAGTGAACTGGGCTAGAAAACGAGACATGCAGGCCGACGAATGCCTCACTCCAGAGGCCGCCGGTTATCAGCTCTTTCCTGCCTCAGATCACCGAGGTTTCGGTCGCCGCGAGCGCCACGCCAGATCCTGAGCCTGATACTTCCACTTCCTGAGCGTCCACAACCGCAATCGCGGCGGCGCTCACGATCTCCTCGACCTCAGCCCCGCGTGGCACTACGTGAACGGGCTTGCTCATACCCATGAGGATAGGACCGAGGGTTTCGGCTCCACCGATTTTCGACAGCAGCTTGCAAGCAATGTTGGCCGAGTTGAGATCGGGAAAGATCAGCACGTTGGCTCCGCCCTTCAACAAACTGAAGGGGTACATCTGCTCCAGTATCCCGGGAGACACAGCGGCATCTGCCATGATTTCGCCGTCCACCAGCAGCGTGGGATCGGCCTGGTGCAGCAACTCGACCGCTTTGCGTACCTTGTCACACAGGGGATGCTTGGTGCTGCCAAAGCTGGAAAACGAAAGCATGGCCACACGTGGCACCACGTCAAAGCGCCGCGCAGTTTCCGCGGTGCACAAGGCGATTTCCGCCAGATCCTCGGCTGTGGGCTCGATGTTAACGCTGGTGTCTGCCAGGAAGTACAGGCTGCCCGTTCGGGTCACGATAGGATAACAGCCTGAAACCCGGTGCAGACCCTCCCGCATGCGCACAATTTGCAGCGCAGGACGGATGGTATCTGCGAAGTGCTGGGTAACTCCCGCGACCAGGGCGTCGGCGTCTCCCATGTGGACCATCATGGAGGCCAGGACATTCCGGTCCTTGAGCAGGGCACGCGCTTCGACAACGGTGACACCTCGGCGTTGGCGCAGGCGGAAGAGTTCCTGGACATAGTCTTCGCGCACCAACGAGACCGCGGGATCTACGATCTTAATCTCTCCCAGGGTCAGTCCCAACACGGCTGCCCGAGTGCGGATGATTGCAGGGTCGCCGAGCAGCATCGGAATTGCAATCCCCTCTTCCAACAGGCAGTGCGCGGCGCGCAGAATCCTGTCATTGTCTCCCTCGGGAAAGACTACTTGCTTGGGTTTGGCCTGGGCCTTGTGGATCATGATGCGAGAGATTTCGTGGGCTTTGCCGAGCCGGTTCTCCAGTTGTTCGCGGTAAGCTTCGATATTCACCGGTTCTTGTGCGACGCCACTGCGCATGGCGGCTTCCGCAACAGCAGACGCCTCCCACACCAGCACGCGCGGATCGAACGGCTTGGGAATGAGGTAGTCAGGACCAAACTTCAAGCGCTCCACTCCGTAAGCCCGACAGACCGAATCGGGTACATCCTCTTTGGCAAGAGCCGCCAGGGCTCGCGTGGCGGCAAGCTTCATCTCTTCATTGATTGCCGTGGCTCGCACGTCCAAGGCGCCACGGAAAATGAATGGGAAACCGAGCACATTGTTTACCTGATTGGGATAGTCGGAGCGCCCAGTTGCGACGATGACATCATTCCTGCTGGCCCTTACGTCTTCGTAGGAAATTTCCGGGTCGGGGTTTGCCATGGCAAAAACAATAGGCCGGGCCGCCATGGATCGCACCATCTCTGGCGTGACTGCACCTTTTACGGAGCAGCCAACGAACACGTCGGCAGCCTTCATAGCCTCGGCCAGTGTGCGTAGTCTGGTGTCATGCGCGAAGCGCTCCTTGTGGCGGTTCATGCCTTCCTCGCGGCCTTTGTAAATGACTCCTTTAGTGTCGCACAGAATGATATTGTCCCGCTTCACCCCCAGACGAACATAGTGCTCGGCACATGCGATGCCAGCCGCGCCCGCGCCGTTGATGGCAATGCGCACGGCGCCGATGTCTTTACCAACAATCTCGAGCGCGTTGAGCAGCGCCGCTCCGGAGATGATTGCTGTGCCGTGCTGATCATCGTGAAACACTGGAATCTTCATGGTCTTCCGCAGCATTTCTTCGATGTAGAAGCACTCCGGCGCCTTAATGTCCTCAAGGTTAATGCCACCGAAGGTGGGCTCCAGGAGCTGGCAGACCTTGATGATTTCATCGGGGTCGCGGGTATCCAGTTCGATGTCAAAGACGTCCACATCGGCAAAACGCTTGAACAGGACGGCCTTGCCTTCCATCACTGGCTTACCGGCGAGGGCCCCAATGTCCCCCAGGCCAAGGACTGCGGTCCCATTGCTTACTACTCCGACCAGGTTACCGCGGGCGGTGTATTTGAAAGCATCGTGCGGATTCTGCTTGATCTCCAGACAAGGATCAGCAACCCCGGGAGTGTAGGCCAGGCTGAGATCACGTTGGGTACGACATGGCTTGGTCGGCGTGACTTCGATTTTTCCGGGGCGCGCGCCAAAGTGATAATCTAGAGCTTGCTGCTTGGTCACTGGCATAAATTCCTCCCTCGCACTGCATCTGCCGCCAGGGTCCCCGGAAACAGATAAACTCCCGAAGTATCCGAGCGATTTCCCGGAAGCCTCACGTATAGCCTTGCCCCAATAGCTCCTCCACACCCTCAATCTGTCCGGACCGCTGAGCTCGCCGTGGCCTCAATAGGCGAAGCCGTCGGCCTGCGCCACTGCGGTGGCATAGCCTGAATGAATGATGAACTCCCAGCCGGCGGCCAGCGCTTTGCGGTCGATTTCAAGCAAAGTGCTGTCTTTGACCTTGGCTTCGAGGACTCCCAAAGCAGATTCGCGGGTCAAGCAGCTGGTCTCGGCCAACATGGCGCCGAGCATCACAATGTTTGCGGCCTTGGCGGAGCCTAACTTGTCTGCGATTTGCGCGGCGGGAACGCAGATCACGTCCGCTGCGGGAATGGCGAAGTCCTCCGGCAGCTTGTCGCTGAAGTAAACAATGAGTCCCCCGGGAGCCACCTGCGGCGCGAATTTGCGAAGGGCAATTTCGCTCATTGCAATTAGAACTTGGGGACGCGTGACGAGAGGCGAGCCAATACGCCGCTTCGACAGGCATACATGACAATTCGCGCTGCCGGAGCGCATCTCCGGCCCGTAGGAAGGAAGCCAGCTTACTTCCAGTCCTTCGCGCATGCCCATCTCGGCCAGTAGCTGTCCGAGCAAGAGCACACCCTGTCCGCCAAAGCCCGCAAGCTTGATGGTGAACTCCTGGAATGCATGTGCGTATGTTGGCGAGGGTCCAGATGCTTCTTGCTTTCGGATGTCGAGCACCTCTGAGACAGGGCGCTGCGGGGGCGCCGGGCCAGGAGGGATTTCCAGCTTCCGGTCACGGAAAACGTTCAACGGAAAAGCGGGAACCATCTGTTCCGCTACCCAACGGCGTGCATCTACGGGATCCTTGCCCCAAATCGTCGGGCAAGGCGAAAGAATCTCGACAAACGAAAAGCCCAGGTTGTCGCGCTGATTTTCGAGGGCTTTGCGAATCGCCCGCCGCGCCCGCATGATGTTCTTGTTATCCGATAAAGCCACGCGCTCGATATAAACGGGAGCTTCCAGCGTGGACAGCAGTTCCGACATGTGCAGTGGAAAGCCCTCGTTTGCGGGCCTGCGTCCCCAGGGCGAGGTGGTGCTTTTCTGTCCCACCAGGGTGGTGGGAGCCATTTGGCCGCCGGTCATGCCATAAATTGCATTGTTCACGAAGAAGACTGTGATTTTCTCGCCCCGGTTCGCGGCATGAATAATCTCGGCGGTCCCGATAGCGGCCAGGTCACCGTCCCCCTGGTACGCGATCACCAGTTTTTCGGGGCAAGCCCGCTTCAATCCTGTAGCCGCGGCGGGAGCGCGTCCGTGAGCCACCTGCACATTTCCCACATCAAAATAGTAGTAGGCAAATACCGAGCAGCCCACCGGACTGACAAAGATAGTCTGGTCTTGCAGGCCCAACTCTTGGATTGCCTCAGCAATCAACTTATGCGCAACGCCATGCCCACATCCCGGGCAGTAGTGTGTCTGGTGTTTTAATTCTGACTTGCGCTCGTAAGTGTCGTAGAACACCGGCGACTTGGAGTGGACTACTTCGTAAGCGTTGCTGCCGGCATGTGTTTCAGTCGGACCGCTGTTGCTCTCGACCGCCATCCTTGGCGCTTCGCTTTCTATGACTGTATCCATATAAGGTGCCTGCCCATCACACACCTACCGAGATCTGTTTTTCAATTTGTTCAAGTACCTCTTCGACCGAGGGCACGTTGCCGCCGACCCGGCCATAAAACGCTACCGGCTTATTGCTTCCCACCGCCAGTTGTACGTCCTCTAGCATCTGGCCGTTGCTCAATTCCACGACCAGAACGCTTTCCGCTCCGGAGGCTATGCCTGCTAGTTCCTTCGAGGGGTACGGCCACAGCGTAATAGGACGGAAGAGTCCCACCTTCCAACCTCGCGTTCGCGCCTGTTCCACGGCCGAGCGCAGGACCCGCGACACGATGCCGTATCCAACCAGCAGCAGTTCTGCGTCATCGGTCTCGTACTGTTCAAACATGGTCTCGGTCTGCTGCGCCCGGTCATATTTTGCCTCCATGCGGCGCTGGTGTTCCTCCAGGTCGTCAGGTTCCAGGTAGATCGAAGAGACCAAATTCTGGCGCGTCTCTGGAGTCCCCTTCACCGCCCAGGGCTTCTCTGGAACCATCGCCTCCCGAAACTCAAGGTCCAGCGATTCCATCATTTGTCCTACGAAGCCATCAGCCAGCACGATCGCAGGATTGCGATACTTGTCCGCCAGATCAAAGGCCAACATGGTGAGCTCAGCCATTTCCTGCACCGAAGCGGGCGCCAGAACGAAATTGCGATAGTTGCCGTGACCGCCTCCTTTCACGGTGGCGAAATAGTCGCTTTGCTCGGGGGCGATATTTCCCAGGCCAGGACCGCCGCGCATGACGTCCACGATCACGCAGGGAAGTTCAGCCCCTGCCAGATAGGAAATGCCCTCCTGCATCAGGCTGAGGCCGGGACCTGAGGAAGCGCTCATAACGCGGACCCCGGCCGCAGCGGCGCCGTAGACCATATTGATCGCGGCGACTTCACTCTCCGCCTGGAGGAAGGTTCCTCCAACCTGCGGCAGATACAAGGCTGCCGCTTCGGTGATCTCGCTGGCGGGAGTAATAGGATAACCATAGAAGGCGCGGCAACCGGCGAGGATTGCGCCCTTGATCACGGCCACATTGCCCTTACAGAGCCGGCGCATGTTGCCCTCCTCGCAATCCCGCGGCTGGCTTCGGCGGCGCTGCCATGCGGAAGACGGTGATCGCTCCCGGCTCCGGGCAGCAGTAGAAGCAAATGCCGCAACCCGTGCAGCCGTCGCCCGCATACAATGCCGGATGCACGCCATAGGCGCTCAGCTCATCGGCCAGTGCCAGACACTTTGGCGGACACGACTCGACACAGAGCCCGCATCCTTTGCACTCCTCAATGTTGATTTCGATGTTGCCCCGTGCCAGCCCCGACATGGATCACCTCTAGACTGCCTGCGTCACTTCAGGGTGCTGCAACCATTTCGTTCTTTCGCAGTATTCGTACAGTTCTGCGCGAAACTTTGGATCCGCGATCTGGATCAGAGCTCTGGCCCGCTCGCGGATTGATTTTCCGTGCAGATAAGCGACTCCATGCTCGGTCACGACATAGCGAACCAGTCCGCGCGATGTAACCACGCCGGCCCCGGGGCTGAGCATGGGCACTATGCGCGAGATGGTTCCATTCTTTGCCGTCGATGAGATCGCGATGATGGGCTTGCCGCCTTTGGAGCGGGAGGCTCCGCGAAGAAAGTCCACCTGTCCGCCAATGCCGCTGTAGAACTGGTTGCCAATCGAATCCGAGCAGACCTGGCCGGTAAGATCAACCTGCAAGGCTGAATTGATCGCGACCATATTGTCATTACGGGCGATCAGCCCAGGATCGTTGGTGTAGGCCGTGGGATGAAATTCGAAGATCGGGTTGTTGTCTACGAATTCAAAAAAGCGCCTTGTACCCAGGGCAAACCCGACGATGATCTTGCGCGGCTTGAAATTCTTGCGGGCTCCGGTGATCACACCGTTCTCGATCAGGGGAATCACGCCCTCGGAAACCAATTCGCTGTGTACCCCCAGGTCCTTGCGATCGCCGAGAAAGGGCAGAACCGCGTCCGGGATACCTCCAACACCCGTTTGCAGAACTGCCCCGTCTTCAATCAGGCCCGCTACATTACGCGCGATGGCGACGTGCATATCAGTGACCGCTGGCTTCTTGAGTTCGCATAGCGGCCGTGACGATTCCACCACCGCATCTATGTCACTGATATGAATAAAGCTGTCGCCGTAGGTTCGCGGCATATAGTCGTTGACCTGGGCGACAACGTAGCGGGCGCACTTGGCGGCGGTCAGCGTGGTGTCCACGCCTACGCCAAAACTGCAAAAACCGTGGGAATCGGGAGGCGAGACCTCAATCAATGCCACATCAATCGGCATGGCGCCGCTTTCGAAGAGCGCTTCAATCTCGCTCAGATAAATCGGAGTGTAGTCGGCCCGGCCGTCGTTGATGGCCTCCCGCACGTTGCCGCCGATAAACATCGCGTTGTGCCGGAAATGTCCCGCCATCTCCGGGGCTACATAAGGCGCACAGCCCATAGTCATCATGTGTACGATCTCCACGTCGTACAGTTCAGGCGCGCGACGCATCAGGGCTTCCACCAGCGCCTCCGGCTCAGCACAACCCGGCTGAATATAGACTCGCGTGCCGGAGCGAACGCAGCGCAAAGCTTCATCCGCGGTTTGGAGTTTCTTCTTGTATTCGAGTTCCCAGGACATGTGCTCTCTCCTCAATGTGCCGTCCCAGCGGCGACAACTTCATGCTGGGCGTGCCGTTTGGGCATCCGTTCATAACCCAGGACGGCATAGTAAATTGCGGAATCGAAAAACTGATCCAACAGTTCCACCAGTTCCTGTTGGCCAAGTAGCTCGACGGGGTTATCGACTACCGACTCTCGCTTCAGGAACTCCCAGAGGTTTTGCTTGGTGAGAACAATGGCGCGGATCAACTGGCTGAGCGGCACTCCCTGAGCGGCACGACGGATCCCGATCGCCGTGTAACGATGCTCGATGTCTTGCTCTTTTCGTTCCAGCAGCCAATTGCCCAATTGATGGTAGATCTCGTACACCCGGGCGTTCAGTTCGTAAATGGGAACCTTATGGTACTCACTGAGTTGCCCGGAAGCTTGGACTTTTTCGGAAAGACTCAACGCCAATGCGTTAGCGTGGGTCTCGATGAGCCGTACAAGTCTATTTGAGAGCACCGGGATAGCCTCCCCGCTTTGTTCAGTCATTAGTGTCGATCCAGCAGGGGTTTCTCGCCATGATCAGGAGCACAACCAAATGTGACCTGGATCACATTATTGATGTCGGTGCAGGACAGGGCTTTCGGGGGAGAGGTTACAGATGGCCGGCTTGAACGCTGATACCACGGCAACGCACAGGCATTTGAGACTTCGCTAGGAGAGCTATCAGGCCAGTTCGTATGCTGACGGTGAAAGCTGCCTCTTTACTGCCACTGAAAGGCGGCGTATGCCCTCACGTATTTGTTCTGGGTTGGGATGCGAAAAGTTCAGTCGCAAATGACGACAGCTCTCCGGGCCATTGCCGGCGTAAAACGAATCCCCGGGCACAAAGGCCACGTTCTCCGCCAGCGCGGATCGGAACAGCGACTGGGAATCCATCCCTTCCGGCAAGGTTACCCAGAGAAACAGGCCGCCCTGGGGGTGAGTCCAGGTGACTTCCGGCGGGAAAAACTCTTTCAGAGCCTGGAGCATAACATCGCGCCGCTGCCGATAGACTCCACGAATCAGCTTCACATGCTGATCAAGAAATCCCCCGCGTGCGACCTCAAATGCTACACATTGGATGAAGGTCGAAGTGTGCAGGTCGGCGCCCTGCTTCAATTGAACCAGCTTGCTGATGATCTTGGGCGGGGCCACGATCCAGCCCAGACGAAGGCCGGGAGCCAGAGTCTTGGAGAATGTGCTGAGATAGATGACGTTGCCGATGGAAAATCCGTTGTCGCGGCGCAGGTTCTCCCGGTCCAGCACAACCAGTGGCGCGATGTGTTCGCCTTCATAACGCAATTGGCCATAGGGATCATCTTCGACGATTGGGATTCCGTACTTGTCGGCCAGCAGAATCAACTGATGGCGGCGCCCCTGCGACAGGGTGACGCCTGCTGGGTTCTGAAAGTTCGGCAGGATGTACATGAATTTTGGGCCCAGACGGAGCGAAGGCTCCAGCAACTCAGTGCGAAGCCCGTCGTCGTCAATGGGAACAGAGAGGTATTGGGCGCCGTAGCCGTTGAATGCCTGCAGTGCCCCGAGGTAAGTTGGCGCCTCGACCAGCACCCGGTCGCCGGAGTTGATCAGCAATTTCCCGATTAAGTCGAGCGCCTGCTGCGAGCCAGAAGTGATCAGCACATTTTCGACCTTGGCCAGGATGGCGTAGCGTGCCATATGGCGGGCGATCATCTCGCGCAGCGGCTCGTACCCTTCCGTCGCGCCATACTGCAGGGCCGGTCCGGCATGCGTGGCTAAGACTTTCTGGCAAGCTTCCTGGAACCGTTGAACCGGAAAAACCTCGCCGGCGGGCAGCCCGCCGGCGAAAGAGATCATTCCCGGTTGTTCGCTGATCTTCAGCAGTTCCCGAATCGTGGAACTCTTGCACTCCCGCGCACGGAGCGAATAGCGAGACTCCCAAAGAGTGGACATTGACCTGTGCTCCCTTCTAATACTCCGAGCTCAACGGCTGGGCTAAATTCGGCCCCCGCAAAAGCCGCTGCAGCATCGACTGCTATCTAATGAATCGAGACCGCGAGTTCGGGTTCCGAAGAATCGATGATGTCAAACTCATCCACTCTCGGAGCGGCCTCTTCCCGCGCCCGCCTCTGAGCGCCGGCTCGCTCGAGCTTGTGCAAGAGTTCCGCAGCACACCAACGGCAACAGAATCCTTGCTGCTCCTCTGGTTCTCCGCCATCTCCAGGGGTCGCGAATTGATAGCTAAGTGCCGGAGGATCCAAATGGCATACATCGCATACCTCTGGTACTTCACGCAACGGCTCAAGCGCAGAGAAAAATACACTTGGTTTCATGACGCACCTCGTAAGAATTCAAGCTTGGGATTTGTATCCAGGGCAAACTTTCCTTTCAGCCGGCGGCGGCAAACATCTTCTACCGTCGTGGGCTATTCCGTAATCTGCGCACTGCCTGATCAGCGAGGGACGTGAATTCCGCCATATCTTTTTCAATTTCTCCCCGGAGGTTGGCGCCGTCCAGCAATGCGCTCAGATCAGCTCGTCTCACCTGAGCAGGCCCGGACAGAGCGCACTTGACGAACTCGTCGTTTTCCATGACCGCCACCTGGTGCGCGGATTTCATCCTTCTTCGGCCGGTTGCGCAACCCTGACTTGATTGCACTCTCTCCAGTACCTGTAGGCCGTGATGACGGTCTCTGTGGGTTGTGATCGCAATCACACCTCTGCGAGTTGAGTGCCCGCACGAGTACCAACCTGGAGAAAGAAAAGAGAGGAGTGGATCTGCCTGGATCTAACCTCGGATATCCGTGGCTTAAGAAGGCGTTGCGGGCAAAGCCGCCAAAGCGGGACTATATCGTCTCACCTTCATGCTGCAGTTTTTCTGCCAGGTCGTTTACAGCAACTAGAACAGCAGAGGAGAGTCCGATCCCCGTGTCAAAGTTCTGGCCCTCGATGCCGTAAATAGTGAAATTGGAGGGAAGCTGTTTCAATGCCCGGCTCAACTCAACAGCCTCGTTGAGCCCGAATGCATGCGTCGAGCCACGAAACATCGACGCTGGTAACGACCTCAGATTAACGTTGAAGCGATGAACTGTTCCCGCAATCGCACCGGATTGAACTGCATCGACCACGACAACGCGCTCGGCACATTTCCACAACTCCATCAAACCCGTTCCCTCTCCGACGTGTTCATGCACTTCGCAGGAGCTATGGGCCTGATCTTTCAAATGCCGAGCAACCACCAGGCCGGCGGCATCGTCATGGCGATACGCGTTACCAACGCCGATCACAAGAACCCTTGACGCTTGAATCATGCCGCCACTTCAGTAGGACCCTCTTCCAGTGCTGCCACCACGAAGGCCAAAATCTAAACAGGCAGCAATCCGATGCGCTCATCCGCGATCGATTTCGAGCTTAAGAAAATGTGTGGCACAAGAGATGCAGGGATCATAATTTCGCACGGCTTGCTCACAACGCCACCCGAGCTCGTCTTCGGGAAGCGTCAGGAACTTGGGCACGAATTGTGACAGATCTTGCTCGATGACCTTCTGATTCTGTGATGTTGGCGGCACAATCTTCGCATCCAGGATAGTGCCTTGTTCGTCCACACGATAGCGGTGATACAGAATACCGCGCGGCGCTTCCGTACAACTGCAGCCGCTGGCGGCACGCACCGGGATATCAATCGCCGGCCGCTCCGGCGGCTCGTACTGCGCGATGATGCGCAGAGCTTCATCGCAGGCGTACAGGATCTCCACACTGCGGACAACGATGCTCTTGAAGGGGTTTTGGCAAATAGGCGTGAGGCCAGCGTCGCGGGCGGCTTCCTGCGCCAGCGGTGAGAGCCGGTCAAAGTTCAGACTGTAACGAGCCATGGGGCCTACAAAATACGGCCCATGCCGCTTCAGTACCGAGTGCAGCGCGTTGGAGTGCTGGACCTGTTCCTCAATGAAGCTGTTTTCGTATTCCTCAACCACGATGTCCAGTCCACTATTCGATACCAGCCTCCCTTCATTAAACGGATATTCGTTGGGATGCCTCAGGGCAACAAACAGGTAATCCCGTTCGAAGTCTGGAAAGGGCATGCTCGCGGTCCAGCGCACGGTTTCGAGAGCTGCATCTCGCGCCCACTTCAACCGTTCTGCCAGGGCCGCCAGTTCGCCGCGCGTCGGCACTTTATAGAAACCACCGACGCGAACATTAATCGGATGAATTTCTCTTCCGCCCAGCAACGTAACGATTTCGTTGCCCGCCTTCTTCAGTTGCAGGCCCCGCCGCACCACGCTGGCATGGTCCTTCGCCATCTGGATGGCATCCTGATAGCCGAGGAAGTCGGGCGCGTGCAGCATGTAGACATGCAGCGCGTGGCTTTCGATCCACTCGCCGCAGTAAATAAGCCGGCGCAGCAATCTCAATTGACCATCGACCTTCGCACCGAACGCGTTCTCGATGGCGTGGGCGGAACTCATCTGGTACGCGATGGGGCAGATGCCGCAAATCCGCGCGGTGATATCGGGAACTTCAGCAAAATTGCGACCGCGCAGGAAGGCCTCAAAAAAACGCGGCGGCTCAAAGATTTTCAGCTTGACGTCAACCACTTTATTGTCGCGGACCTTGATGTAGAGACCACCCTCGCCTTCGACGCGAGCCAGGTAGTCAACCTTGATGGTCTTACTCCTCATGCTGCTCGCTTTCCCGGCGGAACGGCTCAGCGTACGCATTGAAGCTGCGAAACACTTGCAGCAAGTCCTGTTGCTTTACCCCCAGCCCAGTCCACGAGGCGCTCAATGATTTGGTGTTCGGGGTTTCCATGGGACCAAAGCAGCCATAGCAACCCCGGTTGTACGAGGGGCAAATCGCGCCACAACCGGCGTGTGTCACCGGGCCCAGGCAAGGCGTCCCGTGCGCCACCATCACGCACACAGTTCCTCGTTGCTTGCACTCAACGCAGACGCTATGGGCTGGCGTATTCGGCTTGCGTCCGTGCAAGAACGCGCTAATCACTTCCACCAGCTGATGCTTGTTGATGGGGCAGCCGCGCAACTCAAAATCAACCCGCACGTGATCGGCAATAGGCGTGGACTTGTTGAGAGTGTCAATGTAGGCCGGTGTAGCGTAGACAATGGAGATGAATTCTCTAACGTCCTTGAAATTCCGCAGCGCCTGAATGCCGCCCGCTGTAGCACAAGCGCCGATGGTCACGAGGAACTTTGAAACCCGCCGCACCTGATGAATGCGCTCGGCATCATGCGGCGTCGTGATCGAGCCCTCGACCAGCGATAGATCGTAGGGGCCTTTCACTACTGCGCGAGAGGCCTCGGGAAAGTTCGCAATTTCCACCTCGCCCGCAAGTGCCAGCAGCTCGTCTTCGCAATCGAGCAGGCTCAACTGGCATCCATCACAGGAGGAGAACTTCCAGACCGCAAGTTTGGGTTTGGGAGGCGTTTTCATGTCAGAGCTCTCTTATCGCAAGAAGTTCTTGTATGCCCTGATAGGGAAAAACTGGGCCGTCCTTGCAGATAAAGGTAGGGCCAAACTGACAGTGTCCGCAAAAACCGACAGCGCACTTCATGTTGCGCTCCATTGAAATGTAAATGTTTTCCAGTGCGATTCCGCGTCTCTGGAGTTCCCGCACGGTGAAGCGCATCATTACCTCGGGCCCGCAGATCATCGCCACCGTATTGCGGGAGTTGAACTGTGCTTTGGAGATCAAGGTGGTGACGACGCCAACGTTGCCAGACCATGTCCCGGACGCACGATCGACGGTGACATGGGCTTGAACGCCATTGCGTTTGCCCCACCCCTCCAGCTCTTTTCGGTAGAGTATGTCAGCAGGGGTGCGCGTCCCATAGAGAAGGGCAATCTGCCCGTAGTTCTTGCGCTTGGCTAATATTTCGTATAATACTGGCCGCAACGGAGCCAGGCCGATGCCTCCCGCCACGATCAGAAGATCTCTGCCGGCAGCTTCCTGTACCGGCCAGCAGCTTCCAAAGGGACCGCGGACCCCGAGCGCGTCTCCCCGTTTAGCCGCACGCATGGCCTTCGTCACCGCACCCACGGCGCGAATCGTGTGCACGAGCTTTTGGGGCTCATTGGGGTCTCCACTAATGGAGATGGGCACCTCGCCCACACCGAACAGGTAGACCATGTTGAATTGTCCCGCCTGAAAATGAAATCCATCCCGGGCCTCCGCCGATTCGAGTTCCAGCGTGAACGTATCGTGGGTCTCCCGTTGCATGCGCCGAATCCGCCAAGGCTCTGGCACCATCGGGTGCACCGGGACGCGATGGGTCTGGTCCTCAAGAATGGACATCATAAACATTCAATAGCTGCAGCCTGGTCGCGTGCAGGCGTTCTTCCATGATCTGGGCAACCCGCTTCAGCAGTTCGTAACCAAGGTCGTGATCCTGTTCGGCTTTTGTCCGGAGGCACTTTCCATCCAATGCAATTGCGCGGGTAGGTTCCAGAGCGCGCGCGTCAAAGTTCCAGCGATAGGGCGGAACGAGCCAGGACCATCCCAGCACCTCCCCGGCTCCTACGGTCAGAACCGTCATCGCACCGCGTTCGGCCGCATGCAGTTCCACCGCCAGATTACCTTCGCGAACCATATAAAATTGATTGGCCTCTTCTCCCTCACGGAAGATCACTCGCCCAGCCTCGAAACGAACATTGGAGGCACAGCTCGTGAGAAGCGCCAGGTAGCGCTCTTCCAAGCCCCGGGCGAAGGGATGCTCAGCCAGCAGGTTCTGTAGGGTTTCCATCGTCGTCCTTCTTCATTCCTCGGATGGCGGCTACTTCTTCGGTGATGTCAATGCCAACCGGACACCAGGTGATACAGCGGCCGCATCCGACACAGCCCGAGCTGCCAAACTGATCTATCCAGGTCGCAAGCTTATGGGTCATCCACTGGCGGTAGCGAGACTTGGGTGTGGAACGAATGCTGCCGCCATGAATATAGGAAAAGTCCATCGTGAAACAGGAATCCCACTTCTGCCAGCGTTCAGCATGTTCACCCTTCAGATCGGTGACATCTTCCACGGTCGTACAGAAACAGGTAGGACAGACCATCGTGCAGTTGCCGCAAGTCAGGCAGCGCGCCGCCACATCGTTCCATCGAGGGTGCTCATAGTTTCGGTAGAGTAGTTGCTTGATATCCACCGTATCCATTTTGCGGCCCATTTGTTGTGCCGTTCTTGCGTAAATGCGTTCGGCCGCTTCCTCTTCGGCTTTCGCTGGGGGTCTGTGAGGAAGCTCCTGTAGAACCTGGGCGCCACATTCCGTGCCGGCCTCTATCAAGAAATAATGGCGGCCGTCCTCAAGGACTTCAGTGAGGGCAAGGTCAAAACCAGAAGTCGCCTTCGGGCCGGCGTTCATAGACGCGCAAAAACATGTCCCACCCGCCTGGCCACAGTTCACTGCCACGATAAAAACTTGTTCTCGTCGGGATTTATACCCCGTTTCAACATGTTGCCCGTGAATGAATACCCGGTCCTGGATGGCGATCGCGTGCAGTTCGCAGGAACGCACTCCGAGGAACGCCATTTTAGGGTTTTCGTGGAGCTCTTCCCGAATTTCAAGACGATTCCCCTCGCGCGTGGCTTGCCACAACCGTAAGACTGGCGGATGCAAAAACCTCTTCCAGGAGTGCGGGCCAACTGCGTAGCCAAACAGGGCTTGATCGTTCCGCTTGCGCAAGCGATAGGTCCCGCCGTTCTGTTCGTCCGTCCATCCCGACGGCAAATCAGCCGTGGAACTTAGCGTGTCATAGACAATCGCTTCGTCCCGGATCGTGGGTCCGACGACTCGATAGCCTCGTTTGGCCAAGGTGTCGAGGAGTTGTTGAAAATCGTCGCGTTCCAGGACGAACTTGTTGTGGTCGTCTGACATGAGACTCCTGACAGAGTAGCTTCTGCCACTCTGGCACGCTGCACGATGGGACCAAGGGTGGCGGTGCCCTGCGTCTCGACCCCGCCGGTTTTCGTCATCAGTTCTATAGTTCTGTGCTGAGACAAAAAACGCACGAGCAGAATACAACGAAGGGGTCCTGCGGCGCACCTGGGCCGCTGCCAACCTCGCCTTTGGCACGCGATATCCCGGACCAGAGTATGTGCTCCTCGATGGCACCTGTTACCGCCCGCTTATCGCCCTGCCACCTCCAGCCGCGTTGCGGCGCGCATGAGTGCACGGAGGGCACGGGCACAATCGACCTTTGGGTCATTGCTATTCAGCCGCTGCTCGGCGCGTTTTTTTGCTTCTTGTGCACGTTTCACGCTAATTTCCTCAGCGTGCTCCGCCATCTCCGCCAGGATGTTGACTCGGTCGGGTAGCACTTCGGCGAAACCCCACGCAACCGCTAGATAGTGCGACTGTCCATTCTCCTGGTAGCTGATCTCGCCGATCCCCAGTTCGGTAATCAGGGGTGCGTGACCGGGCAGTATGCCTAGATATCCGTTCCTGCCAGGAATCTGCATTGCTTCCACGCTGTTCCGAACCACCAACCTTTCTGGAGTGACGATTTCGAGTTCAAAAGTGTGTGACACTAGTGGTTCGTTACCAGAAAAAGCCTATAAGAAGCGCGATTAGCAGCAATGTCAAGCTGCGCATCGAATACGACTTCCCGCCTCAGTGTATCCACTATCGACAACGAAATGCGAATGTATCGCGATTTCCCGGACCTGCGAGCGATTCCTTCAAGAGCAAACCCATCGCCGTCCGGAATAGGATCCGAAATCAGATGGAACTCCTCGCCATTACAGCCTTTACGCGCCGCGCGCTAGGCTCTAACACTGGAACTGCCATTCTGGCACTACAGAGAGGGACTCTTTCGATAGAATGAGGCGGCAAATTCCTCAAAGGACCGATGTGACGGACCCCAGACACGGAGCCCGCTCTGCGCTCATTATCCTGTTCGCCATTAATCTGCTGAATTTTTTCGACCGAAATATGTTTGGCGCCGTTGCCGAGCCGATTCGCAAAGAATGGGCTCTAACCGATTCGCAGATCGGGTGGCTGGCGACCGCATTTATTCTTCTCTACGCCTTTGTGGGAGTTCCCCTGGGGCGCCTCTCAGATCGTTGGAACCGGCCCCGAATCCTCGGTATCGGCGTCGCGGTGTGGAGCTTGCTAACGGCAGCTTCCGGAATGGCCTGGAGCTACGCGACACTATTCGCGGCCAGAGTGGGCGTGGGAATCGGGGAGGCAAGCTGCGCCCCCGCATCGAGTTCACTCATCGCTGACCTTTATCCTGCCGAAGAGAGGGCCCGGGCCCTCTCCTTTTTCATGCTGGGACTTCCGCTCGGCACCTTTTTTGGAAGTCTGGTCAGCGGACGTCTTGCCGCGGCCTATGGTTGGCGTGTTCCTTTCTACGTTGCGTGCGCACCCGGCCTGGTGCTGGCCCTGCTTGCACTGCGGATCCCTGAACCACCCCGGGGGGCGACGGAAGCAGCGCCCCTTGCAGGGCGTCCAGACAAAGGCTCACCCTATTGGCGCGTTCTCAGAATCCCGACCATCCGTTGGTTAATCATTTCCGGCGCCCTCTTTAACTTCAACATGTACACGATCAGCACCTTCTTGCCCGCACTGCTGAGTCGTTACCACGGGCTCAATCTGAAGGAGGCGAATGCTGTCGCGGCGATTGTGCTTGGGGCTGTTGGAATCCCCGGCTTGCTATTGGGAGGGTGGGCAGCAGATTACGCTCTCCGGGACAGGTCGAATGGCCGTTTGCTGCTGGCTTCAGTTTCCCTTCTGCTGGCGGCACTTTGCATTTGCCTGGCGCTGACCCGGCCAGAGGGAAACCTCGTCAGCTTCAGCTTGTTGATGGGAACTGGTTGCATGTTTTCTTATGTGTACTATTCGAGTGTTTACGCGGCAATCCAAGACGTCGTTCAGCCGAGTCTGCGTGCCACTGCAATGGCGATCTATTTCTTTGCGATGTACCTGCTGGGCGGAAGTGCCGGTCCCGTACTGACAGGTAAACTAAGCGACTACTTTGCTCGAATTGCCATGACTAGGGCTGGAGCAAGTTCCATTACCGATCCATTCCGAGCGGTTGGTCTGCATAGCGCCATGTATGTAATACCTCTGTGCAGCTTCATCCTGGCCATAGTCCTTTTCGCCGCAGCGTGCAGGGTGTCAAAAGATATGAACCAACTGCAAACGTGGATGGCGCAGCCCGAAGAGAAGTCGCCGTCAGCAGCCAAAGCGGTGGGATGAAGGCTCACGGGCATGAGCCGGCACGCGCTCTTCAACGGGCACGAGCGTCCGTAGTTCGTGCCCCGTATAGACCTGGCGCGGACGTGCGATCTTCTGCTCTGGATCGGTGATCATCTCTTGCCATTGGGCCAGCCACCCCGCCGTGCGTGGGATGGCAAACAGCACGGTAAACATCTCGGGCTTGAAGCCCATGGCCTGGTAAATAATCCCCGAGTAGAAGTCCACGTTGGGATAAAGCTTGCGTGTGACAAAGTATTCATCCTCGAGGGCAATTCGCTCCAGTTCCAGGGCGATTTCGAGTTTGGGATTGCGGCCGGTAACCTCGAATACGTTTTCCGCAGTCCATTTGATGATCTTGGCACGGGGATCGTAGTTCTTGTACACGCGATGGCCAAAGCCCATCAGCTTGCCGTGCCCTTCTTTAATCTTCTTGATGTAGGCATAGACGTTTTCCTTGGAGCCTATTTCGTCGAGCATTTCAAGAACCGCTTCATTGGCCCCGCCGTGGAGCGGTCCGGCCAAGGCAGCGGCCGCAGCCGCGGTCGCGAGATACGGATCCGTGTGGGCGCTGCCCACTGACCGCATGGCATTAGTGCTGCAGTTCTGCTCGTGGTCGGCATGCAGGATGAACAGAATGTCCAAGGCCCGGGCTATGACGGGATTGGCTACGTACTTGGGCTCGACCATCTTCCACAGCATGTTCATGAAATTCTCGGGGTAACTGAAATCGTTGTCCGGATAAACGTACGGAAACCCGAGACTGTGCCGGTATGACATGGCCGCGATGGATGGCATCTTGCCAATCAGTCGCTTAATCTGCAGCAGCCGGTTGGCAGGATCCTGGATCTCTCTCGCCTGGGGGTAAACGGTGGACAAGGCTGCCACTGTGCTCACCAGCATAGCCATGGGGTGGGCATCGTAGTGAAAGCCTTCCATGAACTTCTTCGTGGTTTCAGGCAGCATGGTGTGATGGGTGATCTCAGTGACCCAGTTTTTCAGATCGTCCGGAGTAGGCAATTCGCCGAACAGAAGCAAATAAGCCACCTCGAGGAAGGTGCAATGTTCCGCCAGCGCTTCGATCGGATAGCCCCGGTAGCGCAGGATGCCGCGTTCGCCGTCAATAAAGGTAATGCTGCTGCGGCAGGACGCGGTATTCGTAAACGCGGGGTCATAAGTCATGAGCCCAAAGTCATCAGGGTCGGTCTTGATCGTCCGCAAGTCCATGGCCCGGATCGTCCCGTTCTCAATTGGCACGTGATAACTCGTAGCAGTGCGATTATCGATAAGGGTGAGAGTGTTCGATGTTGCCATGGCGAACCTCCTTGGCCAATGCCTTCAGGTCACCGCCGTGCAGCCATATTTGGGCGCAAGGTCGAACTGCCCTACGGGCATGGATGTTACTCTGCTGCAACCTCCCAGCGCTTCCCAACCTTCGCCAAAACCAATGTTGTCCTGGCCGGATCGGCATGATAAAAATTGGCGCCGTACTTTTGGATCAGGGCCCCGCGCTCCCAGGTGTTGAAGCTCTTGACCAGCGGGCCGGACGCATCAAAGACCTCACCTAGCCGGTTCGCTTCCCACTTCCATGTGAAGTCTACAATCGCGCGGCTCGGATTGATCATGGTGATATTGGAGATCTCGACGAGCTTGCGGTCGGCAATTGGCACCGTGTAGCTTTCCGTGCCGTCCCCTTCTTTCGTCGTCTTTACGCCAGCAATCTCCTGAAATTGGCTTGCCCCCAGGGTAGTCAGCGTCACCGGAGTGAAGCGGCCCTGGTCCTTGCCCAATTTCAACAAGCCGGCCTTCTCCAGTAGGCGGTAATTTGGATCGTGCGGCTTCACCGCCACACTCGGGGTCACTTTCCCGACGTGAACTTGAATGATGGCCGGACTCTGCGCTTCCACCGCGCTGATCACCGTAGCAGCCTGTTGTGGTGTGAGGACTTGATGGTTTTGCCAGAGATAGTACCCCGCCACCCCAACGATCGCCAGGATGAGGACTACGATCAACAGCAACGGGATGGCAGATGCTTCCCGTTCTTCCATTTCGAGTTCCTGTTCAAACATCGAAGTTACCTCCTCCTTCTAAACTTGGGTTCCCACCTCTCGTCACCGATTGCGATATACAACCAGCTCCGGATACTCCCGCCGGAATGTCTGAGTCACATGGCAGCTCCAGCAGACGGGCTTATGGGTCGAAAACAACTCTGGAAGCTGCTCAGGCTGGACGTGGTCCCACTCAAGCGTCTTGTGATCAGGCCCCAAGAGTGCCGGGGCGCGATCGAGATATTGGAGCGGTCCAAAGCGCGTGTGGCAATACACGCACTTTTTCCCTTCATACCAGTTGGACACAATGTTCCAGACCAGGCAGTTCTCCGGATCGGCCTCAATCTGCCGCAGGCACTCCTGACCGCAGTCCTGGCGCTCCGGCCAGCGCGAGCATTGATCCAAGCGAAGAGTCGATTCACCAACAAAGGCCCATGTGGCGGCCTTTCTCGCTGCCACATCCACAGCTTCGTTCGTCAGCGTCTCCGGACAGGTGATAAGCCGCTTGCCACGGTACATGAAATAGGCCTGCACTGCTGGGATGACGCGGGAAAGAAAAAGCCCGACTACGACAGCCACCACCGCAATCCCCAGAAGAGTTAGTGTCGTCATAAATACTTCCCCCCCGGGAGCTCACGTTCTAGGAAGGTCCCGGACGTCCCCTGCAACAATGATATTGTGCTGTTCCTGGGCAAAAACTGCGGTGTTCTTCGTCACCGAGAGATGTGATTGGACTCACGTTGGCCCGACTGGACGGCCTATCCGAGCTGCCAATTAGGACGTGCGGTGTGACTGGAGCCGCAGCTGAAGGTGAAGCTTGCGACGACGAACAGGAGGAATCCATCGGTATTGGCCGCATAGGCTCTGCGGGTGCGAGTCGTAAGATTGACCACGAGCTGAACCGGTCCCTCATCATCCAGTCGCGGATCATCTTGATCACCCGCGTCCTCGTGCACCCTCTCACCTTTGACCGTCCGGCACAATGAGCCGGGTGCGCTCTGCAAATGAAAGCGAACACATGTGGCTGTCCGTCTTAAGAATGCGAGTGATCGCGGTCACAGCGAAGAGAGTTTTCTTGAAAGTATTCTGTTCAAACGGTACCCACCATGCTGGATGCTTCCGTCATTAAAGTTGGCTTCAGCCAGATCGAGCCGGAACGACTTCGCACCGCCTTAGCGAATTTCTTGCCCCAACACGCCACTCGCGCCGAGCGGATCCGTGCCATCGAGGCCGGACTGCGCAGTCCGGCCGGCCAATCCGTGCGTGACGCGATGGCGAAATGGATTGTCGAGGTAATTGTTCCGGTTGAC
>DATGYF010000822.1:0-2256 GCA_035298145.1 Terriglobales bacterium
TGCTGCCTCATTCTGATCCATTGCACAAAGTGACCATCATTCCTCGCGGAATGGCACTCGGCGTCACCATGCAGTTGCCCATCGACGACCGGCACAACTACTACAAGAACTATCTCGAAACCTCGATTGCCATCCTGATGGGCGGGCGCCTGGCGGAGGAGATGTTCCTGGATTCGATGAGCACCGGCGCCGGCAACGACATTGAACGCGCTACCGAACTGGCGCGCAAAATGGTATGCGAGTGGGGCATGAGCGATCTGGGACCGCTCACCTTCGGCAAGAAGGAAGAGCAGATCTTCCTGGGCCGCGAGATTGCGCAGCATCGCGACTACAGCGAGGCCACAGCGGTCAAGATCGATGCGGAAGTGCAGAAGTTGGTCAAGCGCGGTTATGACTCCGCCAAGGACCTGCTTCATTCGAATCGCGATGTGCTGGTCAGGATTGCGCTGGCGCTAATTGAGCGCGAAGTGCTCGACGCTGCACAGATCAAGATGATCATCGACGGACAGGAACTGCCCAAGATCGTTCCTCCGGTAAAACCCGACGATGGTGTGCAGCAGGTAATCAAGCCCGACCTTCAACCGGGACGAGCTAAAGGCGGCGAACGGCCGGCGCCAGCGTAGAGCGGGCGTGAGGATCGGACTTAAGCAAAGCATTGGGCGGCCAAACGCCGCCCTTTATTTTTAGTGATGGGAAGTGGTAAAGCGCGGCGGGTTGTCATCCCGAGCGATGAACCGCGCTGGCGGTGAGGGCAAGTCGAGGGACCTGCTTTCAGCGTGAACCGCAAGAGTTTGCCTGCGACCCAGGTTTCATGCCACGCAGGTTGCGTTTTTCGCTATCGTGTTAGACTCAATAACGGTCAATTCACAGCGTTAATCTCATCAGAAGGGACGTTCGTGCGCGCAGAAACCCGTCATCGTCTTAAAGAAGACAGATTCAGCCGGGCCACCATGAATGCGGCCGAGGCCACCGTTCATTGGTCGGAGGAGCACAAGTCAAAGCTCATCATCGGCGGCCTGATTCTGGCCGTGGTGCTGGCAGTGGGTTTTGGCGGGTGGTATTACCTGAACCAGCAAGACCAGAAGGCCAGCATCCAGTTGAACCAGGCGGTGCGCACGCTGGATACTCAGCTACGCCCGGCTGGGACTCCGGCCGAACCTGATTTCCCGAGTTTCGCTTCCGCCAGGGAACGCACCACCGAAGCCCACAAGCAGTTTCAGGCGATCGTGGACCAGTATCCGCACACCCGCACCGCGGAATTTGCCCGCTATTTCCTCGGCCTCACTTCCTCGCAGTTGAGTGACAGTGCCGCCGCCGAGCGAGATTTGAAGAGTGTGGCCTCATCCCACAATGAGGATCTGGCGGCGCTGGCCAAACTGGCCCTGGCGTCGGTCTATCGCGATACCAATCGGACCAAGGATGCGATAGACGTTTACAACCAGTTGATGGCGAAGCCGACGCGCAGCGTGGGCAAGACGACAGCGCAGATGGAACTGGCGGAAACCTACGAGTCCACCCAGCAGCCGGGCGAAGCCAAGCGCATCTACGAGCAGATCCAGAAGGAAAATCCCGCCACCGAAGTGGCGCAATTCGCCGCCCAGAAATTGCAGGACCTGAAGTAGCGGACGTCGGATGTCGGAAATTCGGACGTCAGACCTCGGGCGTCGGACCTCGGACGAAGCTGGCGAATTTCCTGCCAGGCCCCTCCAACTCTGTCATCGCTTGCGAGTCCGTTCCCGAATTTCGCTCGGCAGCGAGCGATCCGGCTTCGCTAGAGAATGACAGGGCAGATGAATGAGTCAGTGTGAACTGTTCATCGCGCAGTCCAACTACTCTTTTGTCCTGGTGAACAATTTTTTCCACTCCTGGGGCGGAGTTGGGTTGGTAGGGGCGGGCCTCAGATTCACCGCCACGTGCTCTTTGCGTCCCATCCCGATTAAAGAAGTCGTGAGGCCGGGAGCGGAACGCGAGAACTGAATGGCGTTGTCGGCGTCGGTTTTCATCCCTAGAACACTGCCTACGAAGTCAGGCAAGTCTCGCGTGAGCCTGGCCTGATACAGAGTGGCGCTGCCCATCACCGCGATTCCGAGGCGGGACGCCGCCGAGAGCAGCGATATCTTTTCTTTCCCGGCGCGCTGGTTGATCAGACCATAGGCTTCGGGCATCGCCAGATTGAAGGGAAGCTGTATGAAACGGAAGCGGTGATGCTCGCCTGCCACCTCATCGGCGAGGTTAGCCAGTTCAAAAAGATCCATG
>DATGYF010000823.1:0-4495 GCA_035298145.1 Terriglobales bacterium
GATACACCGAGGCCGGACCTGACGGCCTCACTCTTCTGGAAGAGCGCGACGTGGTTTCGCGCGACACCCACGAGTTCGTGGACGATCAGTACCACTGTTGGAACGAGAAGCTGCGCCCGGCGCTGGCGGACCATGGCATCCGCGTTCTTGGCCTGCACGAACTGGAATCACGCGCTCGCGCCTTCATCGAAGAATACTGCGAGAAGGAACTCGACCTGCTGCTCACGCCGGTCACGGTGGACCCGGCGCATCCCTTCCCGCGAGTGATCAACAAGGCGCTGTGCGTGGCTTTTCTGCTGCGCCGCCGCCGCCGCTCCGCCCTCACCTATACCGGCGTGGTCACGGTGCCGCGGGCTTTGCCGCGCCTGGTCCGGCTGCCCTCGGACGGGACCGACGACTTTATTTTTCTCGCCGACCTGGTGGCTTTCCATGCTTCGCGCATGTATCACGGGTACGATATTGTTTCCTCGGCCGCCTTCCGGGTCACTCGCAACAGCAACCTCTATCTTGCGGAGGAGGAATCGCGCAACCTGCTGGAGTCGGTCCGCACCGAACTGCACAACCGGCGCAAAGGCGATGCGGTCCGGCTGGAGATTGAGGCGGACGCCGATCCGGAAATCATCGAACGCCTGCGCATCAACTTTGAGCTGGAGCCCTGGCAGGTCTTCTCCGTCCACGGCCCGGTGAATCTGTCGCGGTTGTTTAACATTTACGAACAGACGGCGCATCCTGACCTCAAGTACAAGCCCTTTTCTCCGCGCGAATTGCGGTTGACCTCCAAATCAAAGGACCTGTTCGAGGAACTGCGACGCCACGACGTTCTGCTGCACCATCCCTTCGACTCCTACGATGCGGTGGTCTCGTTCATTGAGGCCGCGGCGCAGGACCCCAGGGTGCTTTCGATCAAGCAAACGCTCTACCGGACGAACGAGCATTCGCTGATCGTGCCGGCCTTGATTTCGGCGGCGGAAAAAAAGGAAGTCACCGCCGTGGTGGAGCTCAAAGCACGCTTCGACGAAGACACCAACATCCGCTGGGCCCGCGATCTCGAAGACGCCGGAGTGCAGGTCTTCCATGGCCTGGTGGGACTGAAGACGCACTGCAAGCTGTCATTACTGGTACGGCGCGACTCGGATGGGGTGACGCGGCGCTACGCCCACCTGGGTACGGGTAACTACAACGCCAGTACTGCGCGGGTTTACACCGATCTGAGCCTGCTGACCGCCGATCCGGAAATCACGGGGGCGGTACACGATGTTTTCAGTTTTCTCACCGCCTACGCCGAGCACGCCAACTACGGGCCCTTGCTGGTGGCTCCGCTGGACCTGGCGGAACGCTGCCTGGGTTTGATCGAGCGCGAGGCTGAGCATGCGCGTCACGGACGTCCCGCCCGCATCATCGCCAAGATGAACGCCCTGCTGGACAAGAACATCATCATGGCGTTGTACCGGGCTTCGCAGGCGGGTGTGGAAATTGATCTGATCGTGCGCGGCATGTGCGCTCTGCGGCCCGGCGTTCGCGGGGTGAGCGACCGCATCCGGGTGCGAAGTATCGTGGGACGCTTTCTGGAGCACAGCCGCATTTACCACTTCGCTAACGGGGGCCAGGAAGAGGTCTATCTCAGCAGCGCCGACTGGATGCCGCGCAATCTCTACGAGCGCGTGGAGGTCATGTTCCCGCTGAAAGACGCGCTGGGACGCGAGCGCGTGCGCCATGAAATCCTGGATGCCTACCTGGTGGACAATGTAAAGTCACGTGTGCTGCGGAAGGACGGCGCCTATGTGCGCACCTGGCAGGCCGAGGGCAAACGTAAGCCACCGTCAGAAGCAGTCGCCTTCAGCGCGCAGGACTTCCTGCTGGGACTGGCGGAAGGCAAACAGGCGGTGGAGGCCATGCCGGCGCCGGCGCCGCCAAAGGGACGCCGCTTGGCCACGGTGAAGGGACGGTAAATCACGATGATTCTCTATTTTCTGCGCCACGCCAGCGCTGGTGAACCGGTAAGCAATCCGAAGAAGGATGAAAAACGCGCCCTGGATGAAACCGGCGTCGAGCAATGCGGTTACGTGGGCCGCGCCCTGGCGGCGTTGGACGTGCAGGTGGATGTCATTATTTCGAGTCCCCTGAAGCGGGCCGCGCAGACCGCTTCACTGGTGGGCAATGAAATGGGTTACGAAGGCAAGCTGCAGTTGGAGGACGCATTGCGCCCCACCGCCTCGTTCGCGGACTTCCGCAAGATGCTCGACAAGTACATCCGGCACGACGCCATCATGGTGGTGGGCCACAACCCGACCCTCAGCGAATTTCTGGGGCGGGCGATCAGCGAAAGCGGCTGTGAAGCGGCCATCGACCTCAAGAAAGGCGCGGTGGCGCGGGCGGAGATGAGCCGTAACTCGGCCTCGCTGACCTGGTGCCTCACGCCCAAGATTCTACGCACCCTCTATGCCGCGGCGGCGGAAACCTCGCGCCCGAAAACTTCGCGAAAATAGGCTTTTTCCTTTTCTACGGCCCACAGCTCCAGGTCCACGCTGGCGCGCGGCTTGGCGCGAAGGGTCAGCTTGACTGCGCCCGGGCTTATCCGCACATCGGTGGCGCGCACCGCGCCGCTGCGTCCCAGATTGAGGGCGCGCGCCAGCCGAAGCAGCAGCGACGCTTTGCGCACAAATTCCCGGTCAGCCGGCGGCAGGACTTTTATGGCTGAATCCCCGGCCGAGGGGCGCGATTTGCCCAGATAGCGCGCCGTGGCTGCGATGATCCGTCTCTGCTCCGGCGTGTATCCCAGGATTTCCGAGTGGGCGATGATGTAGTAGGCGTGGCGGTGCCGCCCGTTGCGATTGACATAGTCGCCAACTTCATACAGCATCGCCGCCGCCGACAACCATTCCGCGTACTCGGCGGGAAGCCGGTGCAGCGATTTCAAAGTTTTAAATAAGTGCATGGCACTGTCGCGGACTTGCAGCGCATGGTCCATGTCCACGCGGTAATGGGCGACGGCGGCGCGGATGGAATCCCAGCGCTCCGATTCGATGTGCTTTCCGGAACGGGTGCTGCGATCGTAGTCCGCAGCCATTTGTGCCAGCTGTCCGTCGCGCAGTCCCAGTGCAGAGTAGCGGAAGCCCGCCAACTGGCAGCGTTCAAGAAGTTCAGCATAGACGACTGCGCCGGCGACCACGATCTCAGCCCGCCGGGGCCCGACCCCGGAAAGTTTCTTGCGTTCCGCCATGGGAAGGCGTGCCAGCATCTTGGCGATCCGCCGCATCTGGGTGCGCGAAACCGCGGCGGCGCGCGAACCCTTGGTCTTGTACAAACCGTGACAAACCGCAGCCAGGGAAGCGGCCGTGCCCGAAGTCGCGATCACCGTCTTGGGCCGGGAACGGGTAATCCGGTCGGCGATGCGCCCAATTTCTCTTTCCACAAATCCCCGCAACCGGCGCAGTTCCGATTTGCGGGGTGGATCGTGGGCCAGAAACTCATTGGTCAGGCGTACCGCGCCCAGGGGCAGGCTGACCGTGTCGCGGATATGACCCTGGCTGGAAATGGTCAGCTCACAGCTTCCACCGCCCAGATCGACCATCAGCGTGGCCGCGGCACTGACCCGCAGGCTTGAGACCAGGCCGAGGTGAATCAGCCGCGCCTCTTCCAGTCCGGAAATGATTTCAACTTTCCACCCGGTTGCCGAACGTACCCACTCCAGGAAGGCCCGCGAATTGCGCGCGTCGCGCACCGCGCTGGTGGCCACCACGCGCACCGTATCCGTGCCTTCGTGCTGCACCGCGCGATGGAAGCGCCGCAGCGCTTTGACGGTATCGTCGATGGCCTCTGGTGAAAGAAAACCGTTCCGGAAAACACTGTCGCCCAGGCGCGTGACCTGGCGATCCTCGTGAATCTCGACCAGACGCCCGCCGGAAAGGCGGGAAATCTTCAGACGGACGGAGTTCGATCCGATATCGACCGCGGCTAAAGTCGGCATGGCGAGGGCAACAGTGTACCGCGACAGGGAGTGCCATGGGGCAGACCGCTAGCGCGGGGTCCTGAAGGGGTCGAGGACCTGCACGCCCAGCTGCCTGAAGTCTCTTTCATGGTCGGTGCGATGGTCCGGTGGTCAATGCGGGCAGTGGCGGCGATCATGGTGACTAGTGAGATAACTAGTCAATCTAAGTGGCCCCCTTCAACGGAAGGAACGGGCAGAGAACCGCCTGTTATCCTACGCGGATGCCGCGAACCTTTCTTATCGATACCGACGTAGCCTCCGACGATGCCGTCGCCCTCATCATGGCGCTGCGCGCTCCCGAAGTGCGGGTGGTAGCGCTTACGACCGTGGCCGGAAATGTGGAAGTACAACAGGCCACGCGCAATGCGCTCTACACCGTGGAACTCTGTGGGGCAAGCGTTCCTGTTTTTACTGGCGCGGAGAAGCCGTTGCGGCGCGCGCATGAGAGTGCGACCTGGTTTCATGGCCTCGATGGACTGGGCGATCAGGGTTATCCGGCGCCGCGCC
>DATGYF010000824.1:0-4692 GCA_035298145.1 Terriglobales bacterium
CGCTTCGAGCAATTGGGATTGGCAGGATTGCACAGTGGCATCGGGCCCAGTTCTGCATTGAGTATCGGGGTCGCGATTGCCACGTACGTGCAAGCCAAACCTACCATCAGGATCAACATCCTGACCGCACGTTTCATGGTGTTCTCCTTACGCTGCGAGGCTCCTGGGAGGAAACCTCACGGTGGCGGCATTATACAGAAGACCGTCCGCGCGTCCAGCCTTTTCTCCAGAGGGCAGCCTGGTCGACCCTGGGAATTACACCTCGGCAGAATCGCATCAGGCCCCGGCGTGTCCCGAACGCTCGCGGCGACGCCGGTCTCGCACCCGCGCGCACCTTCTCCCTGTGTTGGATTCCGTCTCTTATTCAAGTACTAGATGAGGTTCAGGTTTTTACTGAAAGAGAATCTTGCATGTAGGGTGAAACGGAATCGCCACCCGCTGAAACAGTTAATGCACTCGACGACTTGGCGACGGGAGGGAATGAATACCGCTTCGTGTACTCAGGGCGGGTTGCACCACGGCATCGGGTGCGCCTTCTTTTGGAGAATAATCCGCCTGGGTGCGGGAAAAGGCGCGATCGACCATGTTCTCAAACATGGGTATAAGCGAATCAACCTGCGCCGGACTCTGAATATCAGTAAGGCTCTTCTCCCAGCGGTTGGGGACAAACAGTTCCGCTCCCGGGGCCCGCTCCGGACTCTTCCTGAGGGCATAACCCAACCAGACGAGGATGGAAAGGTTATAGGCCACGAGATTTATCATGTGGACTAAAACTTCCGAGGCATGGCCACTGACGTGGAACGCCAGAGTACCCAGTTCGACTCCCGCGGCCAAACCCAAGCCCAGCGAAAGTCCGAAGCTATGTTGCTTCCAGGACACACCGAGGTACCGGGAAAAAACCAGAAGGAACAGGATGAGTCCAACCTGAGCCACGCGCACACAACGGGTCACGGTTATCACCGCCTGCACGATCGGCCCCTGGTCCCCGGTCGGACTCGATGCCGCAACCACGAAGGCGACCAGCGACATGACCAGAGCGGCCCACTTGAACAGTACCGATCCGAGGTCTTTCAGCGTGTAATAGGGGCGGAACACGTCCAGGAAGATTTCGTAAATGACCATGAACCCGAGGATGAGATTGACCGCAGCGCAGGACCAGTAAGACCAGAAGAACAGCTGATAGCTGGCACTCACCCACTGCGATGACATGGGGAACAAAACGCCAAACGCGAAAATCTGGAAGCAGATGTACGCGAAAAAGACAGGAAACAGCCGATGCAGTTTATGGCGCCACATGGCAATCCCCACCGCCAGTTGCAGAATGGGGTGGGCAATCCAGAGCGCGGTTTGGTGATCGACAGTCATCAACCAGTTTTCTGCCAGCCGGGGGCGCCACGGTTGACGGAGTTGCTGTGATTAGACTTCTCTTATAGGTAAACCTTAGCAGTTTGGCTCAGATGGTCAATGTACCAAGGTAATCGCCGGTAATGGTTACCGAAATAACCGCAAACCCCGCCCAGTGTGGGTCGAACACTCCTGTCCGACGTTTCGTCTTTGACGTTCAAATATCACACCGATGCCAAGACCAAGGTCAAAAGCGTCGGACAGGAGTGTCCGACGCACACTCGGCTGCCGCCATCAGACTACTGATTCTGATCGAGATAGAACATGTCCAGGACCTGCCCTTTGCTGTCGATCAATAGTACCCGCCCGGCATAAACGACCCGTTCGAGGTCGCTGGGTATTTTGGGCAACTGCTCTTCACAGACCAAAGGCAGCGACTGGGCCTGGCTCTGCACCTCGGAAGGCAAGGTTCCCCCACGGTGAATCTGACGTTCTGACCCGGAAGGCAGTTCCGGGCGCTGGGTGGCGCCCGCCGGAAAGTCGGAGGCATGTTCGTTCACGCAGCTTCGAATCGACCGGCGATCACGCAGGGTGAACAACTGAGCGCTATCATCCGGACCCGACGCCGAGTCCGAAGTGATGGTTGGAACGGAATCGGAGGCAGCAGGCGGCGATGGTTCATCAGAGGTCGGCGGTGGAGTCGCAGGCGTCGAGGCTGTGGAGGTAACAAAAGTGAGCACAGCTTCGGATTCGACGATCGCCGGCTTTTTGCCGGTGGCCGCAGCCGCGCCGGTGCCGGCCGCTCCGCCCGCGAGGGTGCCGATGGCTGCGCCTTTACCTCCGCCGGCGATGGCGCCGATAACCGCACCCAATGCAGCTCCGCCGCCGATCTTGGTCACGTTGCTCTTGGAGTGCGATTCGCCCTTGATGATCAGGGGTTCCACATGGATCGATTCCGCCACCGTTCCCGAGCTCACCGTGTTCAGCACCAGGTCGAGTTCGCCGGGCTCCGTGAGCCGGCCGGTAGGATGCACGTCGGTGACGCGTCCGATGACGTCCGCGCCCTTGGGATAGAGCGTCCGTCCGTTCACATCGATCGGCTCGTCCAGCGTGCCCCGGAAGGTGTCTCCCCTCTGGGTCTGCTCACTGCTAAGGTTGTCGATCATGCGGACCCGGATCGAAGTCCCGGAAGGAATCTCGAGAGACCTCTGCGCCAGGGCGGACAAGGGCGCCAACCCCAAGACCAGAGTCGTCAGCACCGTACTCAGCAGCTGGAAGTATTTGCGATTCATGTCCTTTTCACCTCTCTGAAGTTTCGGCTGGCCAGGCAAAGCGGCGTCTCGTTTCTGTATTCTTGGGATGCAGACCATAGCGCTACGGCTGCACTAAGATATCGGGCTTTTCGTGTTCTGGGCCAGATTTTTGTTCCTTCCTTTCCACCCTGTCATCTTGTCTCTAACAACGCAATGCCGGGTCAAGATAGGGTGGGTGAAGAAACAAAGACCGCGGCCCGTTCGGGCGCCGGCAGAGCTGAAGATCAGTTCTGGGTCCCGATGAAAATAAAGTAAGAGCACGCCCAAAGATTTGCGGAAATAGAACCGTGCGGACGAGTGGTGAGGATGACATTGTATTCGCCGGAAACTTCCAGGCTATCGAGCAGCGACGGAGCGGCCACGGGATCGACCGTAGCCAGATAGGCCAGGAATTCATGGATGCCGCCTCCGGCTTTGCAGCCCTGCGCCAAAAACGACAGCTCGGCATTGCTCTCGGAAAAGTGCCAGGCCAAAGATGCGGCGGCGGTCACTGCGTTTTCGTAGGCCTGCTCGGAAACCGACCCCGGAACCGGATTGTCGAAAACCAGGCGCAGCCTGCGATCGTCCTCGCGGCTGAACTCGCGCACTTTCAGGGATCCGGATTTGGCGGTTGCCTTCCAGTCCACGTGGCGCGCTGAATCTTCCGGCATGTACTCGCGAATGAGATAGAGGTCGTCGCCGCGGCCGCGGGCAAAAGTTTCGAATTCGCCGGTGATCAGGGGGAGCACGTCAAAAAATTCGTCGGTTTGTTCAACCGCTGGGTACACCAGTATCTCGCGGGCCAAAGCCACCCGCCGCGTCTTGGTGAGGAAGGCAAAGGGAAAGCGTGTGGCCAGGCCAAAGCTGTTCTGCTGATAGCGTCCGCGGCGGGGAAAGCAGAGTTCCAGTTCCGCCGCGACTTCCGACGCCGGGGGAATGTAGGGAAAATATGCCGACTCGGTAAAAATACCAGGCGGAGCGGGTGCGCCCCCGGCGATCCGTCGTAACTGGCGGTCGGGTAGTATCACCCACTGCTTGGCAGGCGGCTGTCCGGGAGGGAAACCAAAAGTGGTGGGCACCCACTTCCATCGCTTCGAAGCCTTCTGCTTGAGCGGAACTACGCTGATGGAAAATGAAGGCATCCAGCGCCGGCGGTTCCGGACCATCATCTTCCCTAGCGTGGGACGCCCGGCAAAAACCTGCTCGGGCAGATGAATATCCAATTCCAGTTCGCGCAACACAATCGCCGAAGCCACGCCCGATACCAGGATGGCCGCCAGCATCGCCGCCACAATCACGTAAAGCAGGTTGTTGCCGGTATTCAGCGCCGCAATCCCGATCAGCAGGACACTAACCACGTAGATGATTCCCACCCCGGTCACGTCGTAGTTGAAGGCATCGCGGACCCGGCTGCCCGCCACCCTCCGCGCCAGATACGGCACTGTGGTCAGACCCACGACCACCGCCAGCACCAGCGCAACCGAGGCCAGGATCACCGTGGCCCACAGGCTGCCCGATTCGCGCGCCACGGTGGAAAAGATGGCGGCGGCGAAAGCCAGAATCAACCCCAGCAGGGCCAGCAGAAAACGCATCCAGATTTCAGGGATTTCGAAACGCAGAAACCGGCGAACGCCTGCATCAGGAGCCAGCACAGCCGGTATTGCGGGGTCAGCCATGTATGCGATTCGCTGCTTCGAGGCTAGCACCGCCGCGATGGTGCATCAATCCGGATCGGGTTGACCGGAAATCCGCCGTAACCATGCCGCCGCCTTGACGGTGGCCTGGTCCGCTGTCCGCCCCAGCCTGGGAAAGCGCTCTTTCAGTCTGGTCAGCAGCCGGTGGGCCCAGACGTATTCCGTTGACAGAATGATCAGCCCGACCAGCAGGAAAAGCACTCCCTGCAAAATGGGCAGAAACAGTCCCAGGATTCCCAGCAGGATGAAACTCCAACCTACGATCAGGACCAGGATTCGCTTGATGCTGGATTTCAAGGCAGATGAACTCTGTGTTGTTCTTCCTTCAAGGTATCAGGTGTGGCGCGGGGCCGCGAAAATAA
>DATGYF010000825.1:0-4544 GCA_035298145.1 Terriglobales bacterium
GCCGTCCTTGAGCTCGATGTTGATGGTAATCATGTTTTTCTTGTCGGTGGAGATGATGGCATAGTGGTCGCCGGTGGTAGAGACCACGCTGGCGTTAGGCAGCCTCGACTTGTAAAACTCGCCCACGGTGCTGACTGGATCGCCAGTCTCAAAATCCGCAGCGGCGGTATGCATCGCGCCCATGGTCATATTCGAAGTACTGCCCTTGACCACCTCCGCCCCGGGATACAAATCAATCCCGAGATTGCGGGCGGCCTCATCAGGATCGGTGGAAGTATTGACGCTGCCGAAGGGAGTCTCGACGCGTACATTCCCATTCTCGTTGTGAATCCGGCTGCGCTTGGCGATGCGGTAACCGATGAAGGAGACGGTCCCGATCGCCAGAATCCCGAGAACCACAATCACCGCGACGACGATCAGAATGATCTTGAGGGCGCTGCCGCTTTTCTGGGTTGAAACGGGAGCGGCTCCGGAGGGAGTGATGGGAGCGGCCGCGGCGCCGGGCTGGGTGGTGCCGCACTTGTTGCAAAATTTTGCTCCGCTGTCCAGGGTTGCGCCACAGGAATTGCAGAATGCCATCGCAGCACCTCGTCGTTATTTATTCTTCACAGACGGCGGAGTATATCGCAAATCAGAGCAGCCGGGTGGTGTAGTCCGCCAGACTGAGTCCCAACAGCAACAGGAGAAAGAAGATCGCAGAGACCACTACCGCCTTGACGAGCCTCTCGCTGGCGTACTTGACATGCATGAAGATCAGGACGACCAGCAGCGCCTTGAAGGTGGCAATGACCAGGGCCACGATGGTATTGAAGGGGCCCAGATCGATAAAGGCGACGCCGGCGGTGACGCCGGTCAGGACCAGCAGCGCCAGCCAGACGGCAATATTGGTTTTGGCGGAGACAATGTGTTCGGACATGATAGCGCTCGTTTTCCTTTGCGCCGTTTGCCATCCTTGCGGTAAAAGCTTTTAACCGCAAAGGACGCAAAGGATCCGCAAAGAACGCAAAGAAACTATTTCTTCCGATCGATCAAGTACAGCAACGGAAACAGGTAAATCCAGACAATATCCACAAAGTGCCAGTACAGGCCTGAGTTCTCCAGCGGCGTGTGATATTCGGGCGTGTACTTGCCCTTCCACGCGTAGTAAAGCAAATAGCTGAAAATTCCGACCCCGATGATCATGTGCAGTGCGTGCATGCCGGTCATGGCAAAGTAGAGCGAGAAGAAAATCTGCGCGTGATGCTGGTCCACCGGCTGGTCGGGATGGCTGGGTATGCTGCCTTCAAAATTGAATGTGGGTCCGGGAATGTGATGCTCTTTGAACTTGCTGGTCCACTCGACGGCTTTGACTCCCAGGAAGGCCAGACCCAAAACCAGGGTGAGGGCAAGATAAATCACCTGTTGCTGACGCTTGCCCAGCTGCGCGGCACGTACTGCCATCACCACGGTCAAACTGCTGCAGATGAGTACGGCGGTGTTGACCGTGCCCAGGGTGATATCCAGCGAATTGCTGGCCGCGGCGAAGTCGGGGAAGTACCAGAGACGGTAGATGAGATAGGCGCAGAACATGCCGCCGAAGAACATGATCTCCGTCGCCAGGAACAGCCACATGCCCAGCGACGAGGCCTGGCGCTGCTGTTCCATGTCCGCGAAGTGATGCTTGAGCGCCGGATTGTGATGCTCCACCGCGATCGGGCTATCCGCCACTGCGCGCCTCCTGCGGAGCCGGAATGTGCTCGTAATCGTAGGCTTCCCAAGTGACCACCGGGGGCTTGTCGAAATTAAAGGTGGGAGGCGGCGAGGTGGTCATCCATTCCAGACCGGATGCGCCCCAGGGGTTGTCGGGAGCAACTTTTCCGTAGCGCATGGACCACAGGAAATACACCATCGGCAAAAGGTAACCGACGGCAAGAACGGTGGCCCCGGCGGTGGACAGCACGTTCAGGACCTGGAATTCCGGAGGATACTGCCAGTAGCGCCGCGGCATGCCCAGGTAGCCCAGAATGAACTGAGGGAAAAAAGTCAGGTTGAATCCCAGGAAGACAATCAGCGCGGCCAGCCGGCCCAGCGACTCGGGATACATCCGTCCGGAAATTTTTGGCCACCAGAAGTGCATGCCTCCGAGGTAGCCCATGAGCGCGCCGCCCACCATGATGTAGTGAAAATGGGCCACCACGAAGTAGGTGTCGGTCACGTGCACATCAATTCCCAAAGCGGCGAGGAACAATCCGGTGAGGCCACCCATGGTAAACAGGCCGACGAAACCGAAGGCGTACAGCATGGGGGTGGAGAACGTAATCGACCCCTTGTACATGGTGGCGGTCCAGTTGAAGACCTTGATGGCCGAGGGCACCGCGACCAGATAGCTTAGAGCGGAGAAAATGAGTGCAGCGTAAAGCGAAATCCCAGCCACAAACATGTGGTGGGCCCAGACCAGGAAGCCGAAGACGGCAATGCTGATGCTCGAGAGGGCGACAAACTTATAGCCGAAAATCCGCTTGCGGCAGAAGCACGGAATAATTTCGGTGACCACTCCCATCGAGGGCAGAATCATGATGTACACGGCAGGATGGGAATAAAACCAGAACAGGTGCTGGAACAGCAGCGGGTCGCCGCCTCGAGTGGGATCGAAAATCCCGAGGTGCAATGCCCGTTCGAGGACCACCAGAACCAGCGTCACCGCGATCACGGGCGTCCCCAGCAACTGGATGATGCTGGTGGCGTAGTGGGCCCAGATGAACAGAGGCAGACGATCCCAGGTCATCCCCGGGGCCCGCATGCGGTGAATGGTGACCACGAAGTTCAAGCCGGTCAGGATCGAGGAGAATCCCGAGATAAAGATGGCCAGGCCGGCCTCGATCACCTTGGTGTTGCTGAAGGCGGTGCTGAAAGGCGTGTAGAAAGTCCAGCCTGTGTCCACGCCGCCGGTGAGCATGCAGTGCAGCATCAGAACGCCGGCGATGATGTACAGATACCAGCTCAGAAGATTGATTCGCGGGAAGGCCAGGTCCTTGGCGCCGATCATCAGGGGCACCAGGAAATTGCCCAGCACGGCGGGGATCGAGGGGATAAGGAAAAAGAAAACCATCACCATGCCGTGCATGCTGAAGAGCTTGTTGTAAGTGTCGGCCTGCACCAGGTCGCCCGCCGGAGTCAGCAGCTCCAGCCGGATCAGCAGGGCGAAAAATCCTCCAATAAAAAAGAAGAAGGTGATGGACAGTAGGTAGAGCAGCGCGATGCGCTTGTGATCGACGGTCAGTAGCCAGGACTTGATGCCATATTCCTGGTTGAGATAATTCTCGCGTTCCGCGGTGATTGCTGCGGTAGCCATCGCTATTGCACCTTGGTTTCCTGCGGCTTCGCGCCTGACGGAACCACCGTCGGGCCGCCCGCCGCTCCCGAGGGACTCGGGTTCAATGATTTTACGTATGCCACCAGCGCGTTGAGCTGTTCCTCGCTCACCAGTCCCTGGAAGACCGGCATGATAGGTTTGAATCCGCTGACCACCTTCGCGCCCGGCGTCAAAATGGATTCGCGAATATAGTTCTCATCGGCTGTGACGACGCGCCCGTCTTCCAGTTGCACCGGCTTGCCGAAGAGTCCGACGAGATTCGGACCGCGGCCCTGGGTATCGAAGCGGTGACAGGTAGAGCAGCCCAGTTGCTGGAACATATTCTGGCCGTTCGAAGCCATGGTCCCGGAAGCGCCGCCTCCACTGAGCCAGCTCTCGTACTGCGCCGGCTCGAGCACCACGACTTGTCCAATCATTCCCGAGTGCTGCGATCCGCAATACTCGGCGCAGAACAGATGATAGGTCCCCGCCCTGGTGGGATGGAACCAGGCTGTGGTGTAGCGGCCGGGCAGGACGTCCTGCTTGATGCGGAAAGCAGGAACGTAAAAGCTGTGAATGACATCCTGCGAGGTCAGAATCAACTTTACGTCGCGGCCCAGGGGCACGTGCAGCTGGTTGATCTCCCGCTGGCCTTCTTCGTGCTGCAGCTTCCACATCCACTGCTTGGCGACGACATAAACTTCGGTGGCGCCGCGCGGAGGCGTGCGTTCCTTGAAGTAGATGACCGCCCCCCAAACGAAGATCACGACAAAAATAAAAAGCGGAATCACCGACCAGGTCACTTCCAGCGCGGTCGAGCCTTCGATCTGTTCGGATGCGACGCCTCTGCGGCGCCGGTAGCGCACCGCGAACACCGTAATCATGGTGAAGATGGCCAGACTCATGAGCGCAGACAACGCCACCAGAAAGATGAAGAGCGCGTCCACGCTTCCGGCAGTGGTCGAAGCCCGTGTTGGCCAAAGTGGAAAAGTATCGAACATAGTCAGTCGTCGGTCAGTCCCCGGTCGTCAGCACTCCCAGTGTGGGGCGGGCGCCCTCGCCCGCCGCCTTTGACTTCAGGTCTTGCATACCCAAACACCTCAGCGCGCCTCATGCCCCCTGGGCCCCGACCCCAAGCGGATTAGGACAGTCATCAGAATCCCCAGCCCCAACAACGTTGCAATCCCCGCCAGCTTCAGAACTCGCGAAATAA
>DATGYF010000826.1:0-1667 GCA_035298145.1 Terriglobales bacterium
CCGCTCCGCGAGCGCAAAGGCGATATTCCGGACCTGGTCGCCTATTTCCTCGAGTACTACAACCGCAAGTACAACTGCCGGGCCCGAACCCTTTCTGCCGACCTGATGTCTGCGTTGCAGAAGCACCACTGGCCGGGCAACATCCGCGAACTGGAGAACCTGATCAAGCGCTACGTGATCCTGGGCACCGAGGAAGTGATCAGCAGCGACCTGGTGGCGCACCAGCAGGAATACGCCACCCTCGACCTCAACTTCGACGGGCCGATCGCGCTAAAAACCATTACCCGCCAGGCCACCCGGGAACTGGAGCGCAAGGTCATCCTGAAAGTTTTGCAGGCACACCATTGGAATCGCAAGCAGGCGGCCCGCGCCCTCAGCATCAGCTATCGGGCGCTGCTCTACAAGATTCGCGATGCCGGCCTACCTCCCAACCGCTCTTCCCGTCGGCGGGTCGAGCCGGTCCCTTCCCAGGACGTAGCCGCCTGAATTGCTGCCCATGTGTGGTGTGTGTATGTGGGGCGGGCGCACTCGCCCGCCGCTTTTGATCTTGACACCAGCGATCAGAATGAATGTCCTGACAGAAGCCAATCGAAGGCGGGGATCGTCAGGAAGTGGAGAGGGTCAAGAGCATTGAGTCAAAAGCCTGAAGGGGTAGGAGCCAGGAGCTAAAAGCTAAAAGCTGCAAAGTCAAAGGCGTCGGACAAGAGTGTCCGACCCACACACAACCACCTACACTCTCCAGTAATCCGGCCTCCACTGGGTGATGGCTTTTTTTATTTCTGCCTTGGACAATTTTTCTGACAGGGCCCGCGCTGCCAGAGCGGGGAGCTCCGCGTCCGAGGCGAAGCGCAGCCCTACCAGCTGCGATTCCGTCAGTTCGACGATGTGGGCGCGCAAAGGTTTGTCCACCAGGATTGCCAGCCGCAGCCGCTCCTCCAGCCGGATGACCCGGTCCTGCACCCTGAGCGCGTAGGTACGCGCCTTCACCACTGCCACCGTCGCGGCCAGAATGAATACCAGGAGCCAGGCCGCCTGCAGACTTGGGTGCATGACCAACTGCACAAGAGCGGCGATTACGCTGATGGCAAACACCGGCAGAACGAAGAAGTGAAACGGCGGATCGTAGCGGGCGTGGTGGGAAAAACTTTGAGGCACCTTCTCAGCCATGAATCGCTCCTTAAAGAAACCATGTGGGCGCGAGCGTCCCGCTCGTGCTGGCAGCGCTCCGGAAGGCCTGGCACGAGAGTGGACACTCGCGCCCACATTTCAACCTCCGCCTTTACTTCTTTTTCTTTTTCCCAAAGAGACCGCCCAGCGCGTCCATGGGGGACGCAGAATCGCCGGTAGAATTCTTGCCTCCGGTCAATCCCCCTAACGCTCCGCCCAGGCCGCCCTTCAGCTGGCTCCCCACCATGCCCTTCACATCGGGTACGAATTTGGGGTCAGAAGTGGTGCCTTGAATGAAGAAGGGAATACTGCCGCCTTTGCCGCCCAGGCCTGCCATCTGGGTAAGTCCGGTCACCGCGCCGCCGGAAAGACTCGCGTTCATCTTGTAGTCGAGCGCTCCTCCCGGACTGATATTTCCATTTCCCGTGACCGTTCCCAGCGCCGGAATGGTGAGGTTGATGTTCTGCGTACGCACCCCGTCAGGGGCCACGCGCGCATCC
>DATGYF010000827.1:0-2003 GCA_035298145.1 Terriglobales bacterium
GCGGCTCGATCCGCGCTCGGGATGACATCCTGCAATCCCTACATCAGCAGATCGGTTGCGCGCTGTGCCAGCGGGTGCTGCATTTCCTGGAGATCGTTTTTTACCAGGTTAAGCCCGTACACGCACTGTTCGAAGTTCTGCGAGAGGTTGGCGAACAGGGGCGCCACTTTGGCGTATTCGAAGTGTTCGAATTTCGAAACAATGTAGTAGCTTTCTTTGCCCGCTTTGATCCAGTCCACAAAGTTCTCCAGACGGTTGCGGCGCAGGCGAAAGTGGTTGATGCTCTCGGGAAACATGCCGGTAAAGAACAGGGTGTAGTCGCCGATGTGTTTGCGCACCTGGCGCTCGCGGTCGAAGGAGGGCGCGGGCCCGAAGACGGGATTCGATTCCACCAGCATCTCGCCGACATCGGTCAGCGGCCGGCCCCCGGCGTTGCGGATCCTGAACAATTCCTCGGCATCGCAAAATTCGGCCAGCAGGTGGGCGACGTAGTTCACGATCTGGGGATCGCGCAGTCCGATCTCCTCGGCATAGTGCCGGCCCACGAGTTCGATGAACAACTGCTGCAAGGGATGCGATTCCGGAATCATTCTGGATCTCACCTCCTCCCGAAAGCCCGAATGGTGCGGGATTTCATCGACACTTCGTTCGTCCTACTTAAACCCAGCTCCATGCCCAAAGGCAAGTGACTTTTGTAAGTCACCCAAATCGATATTTCCTATTTACTTAGAACCCCGGGAAGAACGAAAGGTTTCACGCCTGCAATTGCTGGCAGACTGCTTCCTTGGCTGCCAGGTACTGGCTTTCACTGCTCCGGCTACAATGATTTACGGAGGCAACATGGAACGAACCAACATTTCCAGCGGCGCGCCCTGGGAACCGATCGTAGGTTACTCTCGTGCGGTCAGGGTTGGGCCCTACGTGCATGTGGCTGGCACCACGGCCACGGGCCCGGACGGCAAGATCGTCGGCGTGGGCGACGTGCGCGCTCAGACTATTCAGACACTGAAGAACATCGAGTCCGCCTTGCTCAAGGCGGGCGCGACGCTGAAGGATGTAGTGCGTACGCGAATGTTCGTGATCAACATTGCCGAATGGGAAAAAGTCGGCAAGGCGCATGGGGAGTTCTTCAGCGATATCCGCCCGGCGACGTCGATGGTGCAGGTGAGCGCGCTGATCTCGCCGGAAATACTGGTGGAGATCGAAGCCGACGCTTTCATTGCGGGCTAAATACCAGAAGAAACACAGTGGGGACAGACGCCCCCCGGCTGTCAGTCGAGCGCAGCTCGACAATTTATTGCCTGAAAGTTATTCCTGACAAATTCATTGAATGGCTTTATTGCCTGACAAGAATAGCGGAGCTTAGCTCCGCCGGACAGCCGGGGGCGGCTGTCCCCACGTGGTTCTTCCGTCCCCGCCAGCATGATGTATCATGCCCACCCGTACCCTAAGAGGTGGACATGCGCTATCTGCACAGCCTGATTGTTGCGGCTACTCTGATCTCATCGGTTTTTTCCCAGACCGCCCCCACGCCTTCTGTCACCGTCATCCGCGCGGGCACACTCATCGATGGCAAGTCCGACCAGCCCCGCCGCGATCAGGTGATCGTGGTTCGCGGCCATCGGATTGAAAGCATCTCGGACGCTGCCGTGGCGAAAATTCCTGCCGGCGCGACCACCATCGATCTCTCGCATGCCACCGTGTTGCCAGGCCTGATTGATTCCCACACTCATATCTTCCTGCAGGGAGAAGACCCGGCGCAGGGTGGCTACGACGCCAACATCCTCAAGTATCCTCTGGCCTTGCGGGCGGCGCGGGCGACGGTGGCGGCCCGGCGGGCGCTGGAGCAGGGCTTTACCACGCTGCGCGATGTCGAGACCGAAGGCGCGGGCTACGGCGATGTGGGAATCAAGGAGGCCATCGAAGGCGGCTACATCCCTGGGCCGCGCCTGTTTGTGGCAACCCGGGCCATCTCTACCACCGGCGGCTACAACCTCGAGGGC
>DATGYF010000828.1:0-1996 GCA_035298145.1 Terriglobales bacterium
TCGGCTAGAACGATGGTGTCGCGTTCCGTGAGGGCTTTCGGGCGACGATAGCGGTGGTACAGAACTCCGGTCGTGGCCGCGATGAGTAAAGCAACCGCCAAAGTCCAGCCCAGCCTGGCTCGGCCTGGACCGACGAGGCCTGTCCTGAGCGAAGCTGAAGGAGCGTCCGTCCCTGCGTGGATGGCGGTTGCCATTGGCCCCATTCCTACGTCGCCAATGGTTTCATCGCTTACCAGCGAAGGGATGGTTGGATGGATGACACCTGAGGTGATCACTGCCGAGCCGGCGCCGGCAACGCGGCCGGAATCCGTGTCCCGCTTCAGTTTCTGCAAATCGTTGCGCAACTCAGCGGCGGACTGGTAGCGCAGCTTGCGGTTCTTTTCCAGAGCCTGGTTAATGATGCCTTCAAGGCGCGCAGGCAGGTGGCTGTTCAGGCGCACAGGCGGGACCGGCGCCTCGTACAAAATTGCCCCGAAGGTTGATCCCGTGGTCTCGCGCTCAAAAGGCTGGCGCCCGGTGGCCATCTCATACAGCACCACGCCGAAAGAGAATATGTCGGTGCGGCCGTCCAGTGGCTTGCCGGACACCTGTTCCGGAGACATGTAGGCCACGGTGCCCATCATACTGCCGACCACAGTCAAATCCTTAAGCACGGTGGGACTGTCGGAGTCCGGCGCATTCGCAGGGCGCGGCCCGCTGCTCATTTTCGCCAGGCCGAAGTCGAGAATCTTGGCCGGTCCGCGCTTGGTGACAAAAATATTTGCCGGCTTCACGTCGCGGTGAACGATGTTTTGGGCATGCGCCGCGTCCAGCGCGTCGGCAATCTCGGTGCCGATCGAGAGCAGGGCCTCCAGCCCGAGAGGCCGCCCGCCGATGCGGTGCTTCAAGGTTTCGCCATCCAGAAACTCCATGACGATGAACCATTGCCCCTCATGGCTGGCAATCTCATGGATGGTGCAGATGTTGGGATGGTTCAGGGCAGAAGCGGCCCGGGCTTCGCGGCGAAAGCGCTCCAGCGCCTGGGGATCGTGGGCCACTTCGTCGGGCAGAAACTTCAAAGCCACGAAGCGGCCGAGCATGAGGTCTTCGGCCTTGTACACCACCCCCATACCCCCGCCGCCCAGCTTCTCCAGGATGCGATAGTGCGAGATGGTTTGACCGATCACAGGGAGACACTACGTCGTGGAGCGATGTTAGGAGCAGCGGGAAGCCAAGTCAATCGGTTGAGGATGGTTGTGGAAGGGAAGAGGCAGCTGAGAATGGGAGATCCGGACTAGAAAAACTCGCCCATTTCGCGAGCCGTGCCTGCGGCCGCCGGGTAGGTCTGGATCCCCAGCCCCTGGAGGACCAGGCGCAGCGTGCTCTGGTGCTGGTAAAGAGCCGACGATCGATAGCCCTGCTTCGCCTTCGGACTGATAATGAAAGCCGCGACGTGGCCCCCACCGTCGGTCGAATCAGTGATTTCCGCCTCATCGAAGACAATGATCAGCAAACCGTCCTTCTGAAATGCCGGGCTCGAGATCAATGGCGTGATGTTGTTCTGCAGCCAGGCGTCGGCTAACTGGAGCGGTCCATCGTGCGCGTCATCCAGAAGATTCGGCACCAGGAAGGAAAAGTTGGGCAACTGCTCATTGGACAAGTCGGAACGATATTGCGATAACGAAACGAGATTGTTCGACTGGGTGCTGCTGTTTACCACGTCGGTAAAGTACGCAAAGGGGTTATGGCGCTTCGCGTAGGGATACACATTACCCCCGGTGTAGCCGGTTGAGGGGATGCTCTCGGCGTATGACTTCCAGGTCTTGCCGGCAGCGAGCAGTTGGCGAACGATATTGTCCACGCCCACCGTGCCTGTAAACGAATCATCGTTGGTGACCACTTGCCCGGTGGTGAGCATGAAGTAGTTTCCGATGGAAGGATGCGTATTCGCAAAGTACTGAGTAGCCAGGCCGTACTGTGAAGCCAGGCTGTTGAGATACGGCATCGCCGAATTTCC
>DATGYF010000829.1:0-9907 GCA_035298145.1 Terriglobales bacterium
TGCGATGGCGCAAGGCGGTGGCAGGGGTCGAGGGCCGGGATACAGCTATGACCCCAGCACAGAAACCAAGATCACCGGCAGCATTGAGCAGATCAAGACGACGGATACGATGTGCCACACCGGGACCCATCTAATGGTGAAGACGGATACGGCGGAGACGGAAGTTGGGCTCGGTCCAGCGCATTTCCTTAAAGACCAGAAGCTGGAACTGAAGAAGGGAAATTCCGTTGAAGTGATCGGCGCGCTGGCCACAACCAAACAAGGCAAGGTCTTCATTGCCCGCCAGATTACAACCGGCGGAAAGACCGTGACCCTCAGAGATGAAAAGGGCACGCCTGCATGGCCGCGCGGAATGTGTCGTTCATAAACAAAGAATGGGGAATGTTGTGATCGGGCGTTCCCCAGTTTTGTTTTCCCTGTTCCAAATGGATGTGGCGGAGTACGATGCCTCAGAGATCATCAGAGCAAATATGCCCCAATGGGTGTGGGTTGTCGGATTTATCGCGCTCTACATAGTGTTGACCCAGTGGCTTCTGCCCAAGCTGGGTGTTCCCACCTGAGCAAGCCGGAAATGCGCCGACGGGCTTCGGCGCAAGACTCACGATGGCGCAAGCACATCCGAAGACCTGCCTGGATCTGCGGGCAAATAGATCTGCGGACAAATATAGAGAGCAGCCACGGTCTTTTGGAATGCGGTTCGGTTTCTGGCTGACGTTGGCCAAGCTGAGATGTGCAGCGTGTCCGCACAGCTGACAGATACCTTCAACGTGAGGATCCTTGCGGGCGCACCCATCTGATGTAACGCCTTGAGCCTTATACAGTAAACACTGTATAGGCTTTCCCTTCGGCCTTAATGCATCTTGGTAGTGAGGGTGCTCCGGCATTCGTGCGCCTTCCGGCAGGGCGCATTTTCCCCAACCCAATGAGTTCCATGGAAATCCTAATCGCCGACGATCACGAGCTCTTCAGGCGTACTCTTCGGTCTTTCCTTGAATCACAGCCCGACTACCGTGTCTGCGGCGAAGCCGGCGACGGGATCGAGGCCATTGAAAAGATTCGTCAACTGCGTCCTGACATTGTGCTCATGGACATCAACATGCCTCGCATGGACGGTCTGGAGGCAACCCGAATCATCAGGCGTGAAATTCCTGAGTGCAACGTGATCATTGTCACCGAGAACCATGCGACGATCGCTCGCGAGCAGGCTCGCAGCGTCGACGCCAAAGCCGCAGTGACAAAATCCGATCTGACCAGAGATTTGCTTCCCGCGATTGCTAAGGTATTTGGGGATGCAAACCCGGAAGCTCGTACAGAAGCCATAGCTGAAGAAGCAGGTACAGAGGGCTGGGTGCGAGCGGGCGGAGCGTTGGCAAAATTGGTCCATGAATTTGACTGGGCGGAAACTCCTCTGGGCTCAAGCGAGGACTGGCCACAAAGCCTCAAGACGGTCGTTCGTGTGGTGCTCACCTCCCGCTTCGCAATGTGGATGAGTTGGGGGCCGGAGCTCACGTTCCTCTATAACGATGCTTACGCCAAGATGACGCTCGGCAAAAAACACCCGTGGGCGTTGGGGAAGCCGTCTCAGAAAGTTTGGGAAGAAATTTGGGACGATATCGGCCCCCGGATCCAAAAGGTGCTGGACACCGGCGAAGCGACATGGGATGAAGCGTTGCTCCTGTTTCTGGAGCGGAGCGGATATCGTGAAGAAACCTACCACACTTTCTCATATAGCCCGTTGTCCGGGGACGATGGCAAAATCGCTGGTCACCTCTGTGTCGTGACCGAGGAAACGGACCGCGTCATTGGCGAGCGCCGGCTCAAGACCCTACGCTCGCTGGCAACAGAGTTGAGCCAGACAATTACAGAAGAAGATGTGGTCTCGTCATTATCGCGCAGTCTTTCGGAAAATGAGCAGGATTTGCCGTTTAGTCTCGTGTATCTCCTGTCTCCAGACGAAAGACAAGCTCGTCTTGCTTGCCGCACCGGTATCACAGCGGGCCACCCGGCTGCGCCAGAGGTGATTGAGTTAACCGAAGAGAGCCAGACATGGCCGATGAGCGATCTGCTTGGCGGCAAGGACTCCGTCATCGTCGATGATCTCGCGCAGCGATTCGCTTCGCTGCCAACTGGAGCGTGGGATAGTCCGCCAAATCGCGCAGTTCTCCTTCCCATGACGAGTCAGGCGCAGAGCACTCCTGCCGGAATCATTGTGTTTGGGCTCAATCCGTATCGTCCGCTCGACGTGAGCTACGCTGGATTTCTCAAGCTCATTGCCGGACAGGTCGCGGCGAGTATTTCGAATGCGCGGGCTTACGAAAACGAGAAGAAACGTGCCGAGGCGCTGGCGGAAATCGACCGCGCCAAGACGCTGTTTTTCAGCAACGTGAGCCACGAATTTCGCACTCCGCTCACGCTCATGCTGGCCCCCCTGGAAGACCTGCTTGCAGAGTCCGGTGGACTCTCTCCACAGCAGCATGAGCGCCTGGACATTGCTCATCGGAACTCACTCCGTTTGCTTAAGCTCGTCAATACACTTCTGGATTTCTCCCGGATAGAAGCTGGACGTTTTCAGGCATCCTACGAGCCAACCGATCTTTCCCAACTGACGGCTGAACTTGCGCGTGTCTTTCGTTCCGCCATGGACCGGGCAGGCCTCAACTTCATCATCAACTGCCCCAGAATTGACCAGCCGGTTTATGTAGACCGCGAGTTGTGGGAAAAGATTGTCTTCAACCTGTTGTCGAACGCTTTCAAGTTTACTTTTGAGGGGGAGATTGAGATTTCCATTGCTAAGCGCGACGCGGGAGTGGAACTTGCGGTAAGGGATACCGGGACGGGCATTCCTGCTGACGAGTTGCCTCATCTGTTCGAGAGGTTCTACAGAGTCAACAATGCCCGCGGGCGTACGTTCGAGGGCAGCGGTATCGGCCTTGCCCTCGTGCAGGAACTTGCTAATCAGCATGGCGGCACGGCGAGAGTCGATAGCCAAATGGGTCAGGGAAGCACGTTTAGAGTAACCCTTCCATTCGGCAAAGATCACTTGCCCGCCGACCGGATTGGCGTAAAGCGGACCTTGACGTCAACTACCGTCGGGGGCGAAGCGTATGTGGAAGAAGCTCTGCACTGGCTACCGGATGTCCGGAATGGCCAGGACATTCCGTTAGCTTCTGTCCCTGTGCCGCCTGAGACCCCTGAGCTCCAGGGCGCGGAACGGCGCTCACGCATTGTGCTCGCCGATGATAACGCAGACATGAGGGAATACGTACGAAAGCTCCTGGCATCCAGTTGTGATGTCCAGGCAGTTTCTGACGGTGAGGCGGCACTTGAAGTTATCCGTAAATGCCCTCCTGACCTTGTCCTGACCGACGTGATGATGCCGAAGCTGGACGGATTCGGCCTGTTGAAGCAGTTACGTTCGGACGAACGCACCAAGACGATTCCTGTAATCATGCTTTCTGCTCGTGCCGGAGAAGAATCGCAAGTTGAGGGGCTCACTGCGGGAGCGGACGATTATCTCAACAAACCGTTTTCGGCTCGCGAGCTACTGGCGCGTGTGAACTCCCACTTAAAGACAGCGCGGGTTCGCCAAGAGGCGGCACAAGCGGAACGCAATCTGCGGGCTAAAGCCGAACTCGAACGCAGCCGGCTCCACGACCTTTTTATGCAAGCTCCTGCTGCTATCGGTTTCCTGAATGGCCCGCAGCACCGGTTTACCTTCGTCAATCTCGAGTACTTAAGAGTAACCGGCCGCGGAGGGGCCGAAGAGTTTATCGGCAAAACCGTCCGCGAAACCCTGCCCGAGTTCGAAGGCCAGGGGCTTCTGGAGCTCCTCGACGGCGTCTATCGCACCGGACTTCCTTTCATTGGAAGGGCAAGAAAGGTGATGCTCAACCGAGGGGCAGGTGCACAGCCCGAAGAAGTGTACTTCGATTTCATCTATCAGCCCATGCGGGGAATTGCGGGCGAGGTCGAAGGCATCTTGATGCACGGCGTTGACGTCACCGAACAGTTGTTGGCCCGCCGGGAGATTGAAAAACGCGAGCAGCAGTTCCGCGAAATGATCGATGAATTACCTGCCGCTATCTACACCACAGATGCAAAAGGACGCTTGACGCATTTCAACCCAGCTGCGGTTGAGTTTTCTGGCCGCGAGCCTGAACTCGGTAGTGATCGGTGGTGTGTCAGTTGGAAGTTGTATCGTCCCGACGGTACGCCTATTCCGCCAGACGAATGGCCGATGGCCGTTGCTTTGAAAGAAGGCAGAGTTATTTCCGAGGCTGAGGGGATTGCTGAGCGCCCGGATGGCAGCCGGCGCTGGTTCACGCCATATCCGACGCCGCTCCGGAATAGTGACGGCGCGATAACCGGCGGTTTGAATATGCTGGTGGACATCACGGAACGAAAGCGCACAGAGAACGCCCTGGTGGATGCGCTCCGCCAGCAAAAGGCGCTGTTCCAGGTTGCCGACGGATTGCATCGCGCCAGTTCGCTGGACGAACTTTATGGCACAGCCATGAAGGCCATTTGCGATGCGTTGCAATGCGAGCATGTAGCCATCTTGCTCTATGATGAAACTGACACCATGCGGTTCGCCAGTTGGCGAGGCCTGTCCGAGAACTACCGCAAAGCGGTTGAGGGGCATTCGCCATGGAAGCGCGATGATCCCGACCCTCAGCCCATCTGCATCACGGACGTCGGGTCGGCTCAGCTCGACGGAGATCTGAAGAACACAATATTGGCTGAGGGTATCCATGCCTGTGCTTTCATTCCACTGCTTTCGGATGGGAAGCTCATCGGAAAGTTCATGGTATATTTCGACAGCCCGCATTCGTTTGCGGGCACGGAGCTTCAGCTCAGCTTAACCATCGCGCGCCAGATGGCTTTCGCGATTTCGAGAAGAGGCGCGGAGGAGGCATCGCGGGAAAGCAAGGAACTTTTCCGTGCCACCGTAGAAACCACCCCGCAGTATGTGAAGCTCATTGCCGCGGACGGGACCCTGTTGCACATGAATTCCCCAGGTTCAGAGATGGTAGGTGCTCATTCTGCAGAAGAAGTGATTGGAAGGAGCATTTATGACCTGATTGCGCCCGAGGATCGGGACCGATACAAAGCTTTCCATGAGAGCATCTGTCGAGGAGAAAAGGGTTCACTCCAGTTCGATATCGTCGGCCTGGAGGGCAAGCGACGGCATATGGAAACCCATGCCGCCCCGCTGAGCAACCCTGATGGAACCATGATTCATCTTGCCGTGACCAGCGATATTTCTGAACGTGAGCAGGCGGAGCGGGCGAACAGCCTGCTCGCCGCCATCGTGGATTGCTCAGACGATGCTATTGTCAGCAAGAGTTTGGATGGAATCATCACCAGCTGGAACAAAGGCGCGGAGCGCATATTTGGATACACGCCGGAAGAGGCGGTTGGTAAGCATATCTCCCTGATCATTCCGGCAGAGCGGCGGGACGAAGAGGTGGACATCCTTCGGCGCATCAGAGCCGGCGATCGCGTTGACCACTTCGAGACCATTCGACAGCGGAAAGACGGGACTCTCGTAGATATTTCCGTGACGATTTCACCCGTAAAGGATTCTACGGGCCGCATCATCGGGGCTTCAAAAGTTGCGCGCGATATAAGTCAACGCAGGCAATCGGAAATTGCGCTTCGACAAAGCGAAGAACGCTTCCGCCGGCTGGCGGAAACTCTGGATGCCGAGGTTCGTGCCCGGACCGATGAACTTGAACAACGTAATCGTGAAGTGCTCGCGCAAGCAGAACAGGTCCGCCAGCTTTCCTGGCAGTTATTGCGCACACAGGATGAAGAACGGCGCCACATAGCGCGCGAACTGCACGATAGTGCCGGCCAAACACTTGCTGTGCTTGGAATGAACCTGGCAACGATTATCGACAACGCCAGGAAGCAAGCGCCCGACATTGTCGAGACTACCGAGCAGACCCGCCAGATGCTGGAGGAACTGACGAAAGAAATTCGTACAACCTCATACTTATTGCATCCCCCTCTTTTGGACGAGACTGGTCTCCCCGCGGCCCTTTCGTGGTACATAAGCGGGCTGAGCGAACGCAGCGGACTTGATATTGCCTTCAGTATCCCGGAAGAGTTTGGCAGGCTTCCGCGCGAGATGGAATTGGTGGCCTTTCGATTGGTACAGGAGTGTCTAACCAACATCCATCGGCACTCCGGCAGTAAAAGGGCCATCATCCAGATCAGCCGAGACCTGGACCGAGTACTGATCGAAATTCGGGACCACGGTAAAGGCATTCCGAAAGAGAAGCTGGCACAGATCCAGTATGGGCGCGCGGGGGTTGGAATAAGAGGAATGCGAGAACGATTGCGGCAATTCCAAGGGGAGATGACTCTGGACTCTACCGGGGGCGGAACCACTGTGGTTGTTACTATTCCAGTCCCCAGGGAAATCGCGAGTTCCAAAGCAAAGGAGAATCCGCTAAGATCCGCCGTTTAGTTTTCCGCTCTTGAATCTTTATGCGCATTCTCCCTTCCGCCTCCGGATGGCCGTCAAACTGGCGGGAACCTACCTATCGGGTGGGGGGCCGAGCATAGACGCCACCCTTCCAACGCCGCGCACTATCGCTATATACCCATTATGTTTCAACAGCTTAACTTTACGGAATGACCCCATTTTTGTGACGATTTTGTGACCTGCGCCGAGGTTCGCCTGACAACAGGTTGAGACCTAAGCATCAAGTGGTCGAGAGCGTCTTGTGAACGGGTTTTTCGAAAGCGATCGCCACAGATTCCCTAAATCCTTCGCTACAAAGAGCACTGGTCGGTAGCGTTCCAAAAGTTGTAGACTGTCCGGAATTATCTTGGGGTGGGGCGGGATGGAACAATCGGCCAGTTCCGTCGTGGGCCAGTCTTTACCTCCTCGTGTGCCTGGTGACCGCGCGCGGGTTTTGCTTGAGATCAACAATGCAGTTGTCACTCACCTCGATCTCGCACAGGTGCTGAAGTCCGTCTCTGCCTGTCTGCGGCGTGAGATCAAACACGATTTTGCAGCGTTGGCCCTCTACAATCCCGAGCGCCACGAACTACGCCTCCATGCTCTCGATTTTCCTGACGACCCGGCATTTCTCCAGCAGGGTCAACTGATTCCTCTGGCAGGCACACCCGCCGCGCTGGCGTTTTCTTCACGTAGAACAGTTCTGCGCCACCGGCCCGATTTCAATGAGTTCACGGCAGACATTATGAAACATGCCTACGCCCGCGGAATAAAGTCCGGGTGCGCCGTGCCCCTGATTTGTCACGACAAGATTGTCGGGAGCATGGCGTTGGCCAGCTTGCGTGAATCGGCCTTCACGGAAGACGACGCGGAGCTGCTTACTCACATCGGGACGCAGGTCGCAATCGCCGTCGACAATGCGCAAAACTTTGAGAAGACACGCCTCGCACAACAGCAGATGGAGCGGGAGCGGGATCGGTCCAAATTACTGCTCGAAGTCAACAATGCGGTTGCATCGCATTTGAACGTGAGTGATGTGTTGAAATCTGTCTCGCCTCGGTTACGAGAAGTGATGTCCGCCGACTCCGTGTTTATTGCTCTTTGCAAAGCCGAGGACACGATAGAGCTGCTGGCGCTCGATTTGGGAAACATCGGGACCGTCGCCTTCAAGGAAGGATTGCGTATTCCAATTACCGGCACTCCGGAAGAGGAGGCTGTCAGGACCGGGCGTACGGTTCTGCTCAGATCAGTTGAGGAGCTCCAGAAGTTCACTTCGCCTTGGGTTCACTACGCGATAGAACACGGCTTAAAGTCGGAATACGTCAATCCTCTGATTGTTCATGGTCGAACCCTGGGTGCACTGGGCGTAGCCAGTCTGCGCGAGGACGCGTTCACGCCGGATGGTGCCAGATTGCTGGCTGAGATTTCCGGGCAGATCGCGATCGCAGTGGAGAATGCGCTCAACTTCGAGAAGACCCGCCAGGCCGAGCAGGTGGCCAAGCACGAGCGGGACCGCTCGAAGTTGTTGCTCGACATCAACAATGCCCTCGTGTCTCATCTGGATCTGAGCGAATTGGTCCGCGCAGTTTCCAGTAGTCTCCAGCCGGTCGTTCCCAACGAGTGTGTAGCTCTGGCCATTTACGATTCGGAAACTGACAAATTGTTCGCCCAGGCCGTGAGCTCGGTGATCAGTCCCATGCCCGAGGGGATTTACTATGATCCCGAAGGTACGACCAGCGGGGCCACCTTCAAGAGCGGCCGGCCCCTGTATCTTCCGCGTCCTGACTACGAAAATTTCCCATCACCCGTGACGCATGGCTTCTTCAAGAGCGGCCTGAAGTCCTTGTATTCGATGCCGATCGCCATACACGGACGCAAACTGGGCGTAATGTCAATCTCGAGCGTCCGTGAAGACGCTTTTTCCAAAGATGATCAGGAACTGTTTCAGCAAATTGCCAACCAGGTTGCCATCGCAGCCGCGAACGCGCTTGCCGTGCGCGACCTGGAAGCGCTCAAGAACAAGTTGGCGCAGGAAAAGCTCTACCTCGAAGATGAAATTAGAAACGAGCTCAATTTCGACGAAATTGTTGGCCAAAGCCCCGCTCTCAAACAGGTCTTGAAACTGGTCGAAACCGTCGCGGCAAGCGACTCGACTGTGTTGCTGTTGGGGGAAACGGGAACGGGCAAGGAACTGATTGCGCGTGCTGTGCACGAACACAGCCGCCGAAAGTCCCGCACCTTTGTGAAACTGAACTGCGCGGCGATTCCGACTGGCCTGCTCGAAAGCGAGCTGTTTGGTCACGAGAAGGGAGCTTTTACCGGGGCGATTGCACAAAAGATCGGACGCCTTGAATTGGCCGATCAGGGAACACTGTTCCTGGACGAAGTGGGTGATATTCCGGTGGAGATTCAGCCCAAGCTGTTGCGCGCCCTGCAGGAGCGGGAGTTCGAGCGCCTGGGAAGCACGCATACCAAAAGAGTCAATGTGCGCCTGGTTGCGGCTACGAATCGCGATCTGGAAAAGATGATCGAGGAACGTCAGTTTCGCGGGGACCTTTATTACCGGCTGAATGTGTTCCCGATCCACATTCCTCCGTTGCGCGAAAGACAGGAGGACATTCCTCTGCTGGTCCGCTATTTCGCTGGGAAATTTGCTCGCCAGATGCAGAAGCCGATCGATTCCATTCCGACAGAAACGATGAGCAAACTCCAAAAATGGCACTGGCCTGGGAACATCCGCGAACTGGAGAATCTGATCGAGAGAGCGGTCATTCTGACCACCGGCACCGCGTTGCAGGTTCCATTGCCCGACATCAAGCCGTCCACGGTGAATGTTGCTCCAGTGTTGTCTTCGCCAGCCGCCGAAGATGGTGACCGCGAGCAGCTCATCAGGGTCTTACGGGAAACCGGAGGTATGCTTGGTGGCCCGAAGGGTGCCGCAGCACGGCTCGGCATAAAGCGCACCACGCTGCAATATAAGATCAAGAAGCTCGGCATCACCCGCAATCACTGGTGGCCTTCTAACAGCTAGTCGCAGAGAAGCAGGCATCCGAGAAGCTTTATGGCGCGCCGAGATCGCCCCACCTCAAGCACATTTCGATGCTTTTTGACGCTTGGCTCCGCAAGGGCCTGATGCAAATCAATACTCAATGCGGTTCCAAATAAACGAACTTGAACCCTCGCATATATTGCACAAATTGCGGCTCGAAGCCCAGCGAAGCATATGGTGTATCCCCAAATTCGAGTTTGTCGGTTGCAGGATCGAAATAGCGCACCAGATTCACATCATTCCTGGTAAACGATTCCGCCACAGCATTCCGGGCCAGAAGTACGCCGGTCGGATTCAGGATCTTCAAGCTCACCCAGGGTTGTCGAGCCATTGTCCAGACCCGCCTCAACCCAATCTGTGCTGTTGCGTCCCAGGCAGCCCGCATC